>JBIQML010000552.1:0-3538 GCA_044463405.1 Nakamurella lactea
GACCGTGTCGCGCGTGTATGCCGGAAACCCGTGCGGCTGCCAATGGGTAGAGCACCCCATCCGACCTGCTTTCGGTCTGATGCACCGGAATCACCCCCTGACCGTTGGTTCAGGACCGCGGCGCATTGCGCACGGCCGTCAGCAAAAAAGCGCTATGAACTGCATCGCGCGGTTGCGTTGAGTGGACGGCAGGACCTCAATGTCCCGCAGGGCAGATGTGAAGACGGCGTACCGAACCACCACGGGCGCCGTGAAAACAGCTTCCAGGGGGTTAGGTCCATGCGTCCCGTCAGGGTTGTCCAGGCGCTGCTGTTCGTCGTGCTCTTGCTCGTGGCTGGAGCTTCAACCGCCCAGGCTGATGCTCCGCCCTGTGCGGACTTGCAGATCACCGGGATGTCGACCTCGCCGACCGAGCCGGTACAGGGCCTGGACGCGACGGTCAGCGTCACGGTCAAGAACGCCGGCACCTGCGCGGCGGGCGGCTTCGTCGTGCAGTGGAAATCCGATCGCTTCGCGCCGACCGGCCCCTCCGAGAGCGTCACGAGCCTCGACGCGGGCGCCTCGACGACGGTGAACTTCACCTACGCCTTCCCGAGCAGCGGCAACTTCACGACGTTCGCGTCGGTCGACACCGGCAACGCGGTCAGCGAGACCAACGAGAACAACAACCTCGAGATCAGCCCGGTCACGGTCCAGCCGCAGAAGATCGACCTCAAGGTGACGAACATCGACATCGTCCCGACACCGGCGGTGGCGGGCCACGTGGCGACCGTGAACGTCACGATCACCAACCAGGGCAACGCGCCCGCCGGGCCGTTCCGGCTCGACTGGTCGCCGGCGCTGTTCAACCCGTCGCTGTCGCGCCAGATCTCCGGCCTGGGCACGAACGAGACGACCACGGTCTCGTTCACCTACACCTACGCGAACGCGGGCACGTTCAACAGCAACGCGAGCATCGACACGACCGGCATGGTCGGCGAGACCGACGAGTTCAACAACACGACCTGGCAGGACGTCGTCGTCGACCCGGATCTGCCGAACCTGCGGATCGCCGACTTCTCGCTCGACCAGCCGGAGTGCGGCGAGTGCGAGTGCAACAGCTGCCAGTTCGACCACGCCGGCCTCAAGGCCAAGGTCCTGTTCACCGAGGGCCCGGTCATCCAGGGCACCCCGGCGCACTTCACGGTGCGGATCATCAACGACGGCCATCAGCCGTCCGGCTCGTTCCGCGTCCAGTGGACCCCGCACTTCCTCGCCTCGCCGCTGACCGAGCAGGTCGACAGCCTCGGGGTGGGGGACACCGTTGACGTCCACTTCACCTACACGTTCCCGTGGGCGGGCAAGATGGACGGCACGGTCGTCGTCGACACCAACAACGCCGTCAACGAGGTCCACGAGAACGACAACACGGCCGACACGTCGGTGAACGTCGAGGCGGCGACGCGCGACCTCGAGGTCACGGGTCTGTCGGTCTCGCCGGGCTCGCCGGTCCAGGGCGCCGAGGCGACGTTCTACGCCACGGTCACCAACCACGGCAACAGCCCGACCGGCCCGTTCGTGCTCGAGCTCAACCCGGACACGTTCGAGGTCATCACGCCCAGCATGAAGACCGTCGCCCAGCAGGTCAGCGACCTCGGGCCGGGCGAGTCGACGACGCTGGCGCTGCCGGTGACCTACCCGCAGAAGGGCAACTTCCGGGTGGTGGCCAAGGCCGACGCGTTCGACAAGGTCGCCGAGACCAACGAGGCCAACAACCTCAAGATCCTCAACGTGACCGTCAAGCCGGCGCCGATCGACCTCGTCATCAGCGACTTCTCGATCTCGCCGAGCCAGCCGGTGCGCGGCGAGCCGGCGACCGCGTCCATCACGGTGAAGAACAACGGGCCGATCGCGACCCCGGACTTCTTCGTCAGCTGGAAGCCGACCGACGACGCGTGGTTCCCGAGCCTGGCCTTCGTGCAGGGCCTGCATCCGGGCGAGTCCAAGACCGTGACGATGCAGGGCACCTACTGGGGCACCGGGACGTTCACGACGGTCGCCCAGGTCGACGTGTTCAACCAGGTCGAGGAGCCGGCTCCGGGGGCGGAGGACAACAACACCCAGTCGAAGTCGGTGACGGTCGTGCCGCCGTCGACGACGCTGGACGTCAAGCTCGACCACCTCAACGCGCTCAACGACATGGACGACTCGCTGCTCAACCACGACGGGGAGTGGGACGACATCCTCTTCGCGGTCTTCGACCCGACGGCGAGCTGCAACGTCAACATCAGCCGAGGCCCGCTGAGCTTCAACCAGACAGTGCCGATGGTGCGCTGCACGACCGCCGGCGACGACAGCGTCAACGACGAGGACGATCCGACCGTCACCGTCAACAAGACGCTGCGCGTCACGCTCGAGGACTTCACGCCGCTCGTGGCGGCGGTCGGGGTGCTCGAGAACGACGATCCGCTGGCGCCGGACGTGCCCGGGTTCTCGACGCTTATCAAGTTCAAGCCCGACTACCTCAACCTGCCGGGCACGATCCAGACGCCGGGCCAGGGCTGCTCGAAGATCAGCGCGCTCGGCGAGGTCTCCGAGGCCAGCGGCGGTCACTGCTTCGACGCCTTCTGGCAGGTGTCGACGGTGGGCACGGTCGGGTCGTCGTCGCTGGCGAGGACGATGACCGAGTCGGCGGCGCCGGGCGGCACGTCGCGGATCTCCAACGCGACGATCCGGCTGGCGGCCAAGAACCAGAGCTACCTGAACCGGTCGCTGCGCAAGCTGCAGCGCAACGTGGCGAAGTTCAGCCGCAAGGCGAGCAAGTCGCACAAGAAGGGCGCGCGCAAGGCGAAGCTGCGGGTGCGCGTCCGCACGGTCCACCGCTGACGCACGCACAGCACGCGCGTGGTGCCTGGCACTGAGGTGCCAGGCACCACGGTGCCAGGTCAGCTCTGACCCCAGGGTTGTTGCGTAAGGAGGTCGGCGCGGGGCGGTTGCAACAGGTGACATGCCTTTGCGCCGACTCCTTCCCGTGATCACCGCTGCCCTGTTGCTGGGGGTGGCCGCCAGCGCCCACGCTGCCACGCCGTTCACCGCCGGATCGGGCGGATCCTCGCCCGACATCGCGGTCTCCGACAGCGGCGCCGGGCACATCGTGTGGACGACGCCGAACCCGAGCACGGTCGGCTACTGCCGCGTGATGCCGGGCGGCGCCAGCTGCGACCGCACCGCCACGCTGAGCTTCCCGGGCGGGTTCAGCCCCAACCAGCGCGACGCCACGGTGTTCGCGCCGGCCGGCACGAACAAGGTCGTGGTCGTCGCGGGCTGCTGGAACTGCGGGTTCGGCGGCGGCGTCACCGAGCGCGTGTTCCGGTGGGACTCGGCCGACGGCGGCTCCTCGTTTGCCGGCCCGTTCGAGATCCAGGCGGCCGCCGGGTTCAAGTACTCCGACGGCCACGGCGCCTGGCTGGACGACGCGAACCTCTTCGTCGGGATCTCGGGCGCCGCGCTGCAGGCGATGCCGCCGGGCATCACCGGTGCGGTGACCCACACGGGGTTC
>JBIQML010000553.1:0-3532 GCA_044463405.1 Nakamurella lactea
GTGAACACCGCCGCGTGCAGCCCGTACCGGGAGCCGTTCACGGCGTCCAGCGCGGCATCCACGTCCGGCACGGTGCGCAACGCCACCACCGGGCCGAAGATCTCCTCGTCCCAGGCGTCGGCGCCGTCCGGCACGTCGGCCAGCACGGTCGGCTCGATCACCGGGCCCCGCCGCTCGCCGCCGGCCAGCAGCCGCGCGCCCGCCGCCACCGCGTCACCGACCCAGGACAGCACCCGGTCGGTGGACGTCGGGTTGATCAGCGCCGACACCCGCGTCGCCGGGTCCCGCGGGTCGCCCACGACCACCTCGCCGAGCCGGTCCACCACCCGCCGGGCGAACTCGTCGGCCACGGCGGCCTCCACCAGCACCCGCTGCACCGAGATGCACGCCTGCCCGGAGGCGTAGAACCCGCCGCGCAGCACCGCCGACGCCGCGGCATCCAGGTCGGCGTCCGCGGCCACCACCAGCGCCGAGTTCGCGCCCAGCTCCAGCAGCGTCTTGCGCGGCGCCACGGCCCGCGCGATCGCGTGCCCGACCGCGGCCGAGCCGGTGAACGAGACCACCGGCACCCGCGGGTCGGTGGTCAGCGCCACCCCGACGTCGGCGTCGCCGGTCAGCATCTGCACGGCCACCGACGGCGCCCCGGCCGCCTGCAGCGCGGCCCGGACGGTCTGCACCAGCCAGAGCGTGGCCAGCGGGGTGGCCGGGGCCGGCTTGACGATCACCGGGCAGCCGGCGGCGATGGCCGGGGAGATCTTGTGCGAGGCCAGCAGCAACGGGTAGTTGAACCCGGCGATGCCGACCACCACCCCGGCCGGGCGCCGGGTGAAGTAGCCGGTCAGGCCGGCGCCCGAGGGCAGCAGGTCGATCGGCACCGTCTCGCCGTGCAGCGACGCGGGCACCTCGGCGGCCAGCGACCAGGTCAGCTCGGTGCGGTCCACCTCGGTGGTGCAGTCCACCCAGGGCTTGCCGGTCTCGGCGATCAGCAGGTCGACGAGATCCTCGCGGTGCGCGCCGATGGCGGCGGACACCTCCGCCAGCACCCTGCGCCGCACCCCGGCGCCGAGCGCGGCCACCGACTGTCGCGCCGCCACCGCATGGTCCAGCGCCCGCCGGGCCAGCGCCGCGTCACCCACCGGGGCGGCGGCGACCTCGGACCCGTCGTACGGGAACACCACCGGCGCGGAGCCGGGCGCCGGCACCCACCCGTCGCCGATCGGCAGCCCGTCGGGCAGGCCCTGCAGGATCGAAAAGGATTGCGTCACCGACGATTCACTCCCTCGCCATCGCCCTCTGTCGATGCTGGGCCGGCACCCCCGAGCGCCGACGGGGCCAGCTCCCGGTAGCCGGACCAGCTCCCCCCAGCAGTCTGCACCCCGGTGGCGGACAGCAACGCGCGGGCCATGGCGCGGGTGACGACGTCCGCCGCCGCGGCCAGGATCGCCTGGTAGCCGAGCATGTCCGGCGCCGGCCGGGAGGTGGTGGACACCGCGAACAGGGTGTCGCCGTCGAACAGCGTGTGGATCGGGTTGACCGCCCGGGCCAGCCCGTCGTGTCCCACCGCGGCCAGCTTGCGGCACTGCGCCTTGCCCAGCGCGGCGTCGGTGGCCAGCACGCCGATGGTGGTGTTGCGCACGGTGTATCCGGCGCTCGGGTGGTCGGGTCCGGCGGGGCGGCGGGCGGCCGCCGCGGCCAGCGCGTCACGCTCCGCCGGTGACGGGATCCTCGGGGCGGGGCCGTCGGCCGGCAGCAGCAGCGGCGACGCCCACAGCCCGCCGGTGCGCGGATCTACGGGCGAGCCCACCGCGTTGGCCACCACCAGCGCCGCCACCGTGGTGCCGTCGGCCAGCACGGCGGACGCCCCGCCGACGGCGCCCTTCAGGCCGCCCGCCACCGCACCGGTTCCGGCGCCGAGGCACCCGCAGGACGCCATCACGGCCGGATCGCCGTCCAGCGCCGCGGCGACCGCGGCGCGCCCGAAGGTCTCGTCGGGGCGGGCTCCGAACTCGCCGCCCCGGCCCAGGTCGAACAGCACCGCGGCCGGCACGATCGGCACCACCTGGTCCGGTTCCGGCCCGACCTGCAGCCCGATCCCCCGTTCCCCCAACGCATCCGCCACCCCGGAGGCCGCCGACAGGCCGTACGCGCTGCCGCCGGTCAGCACGATGGCGTGCACCCGCTCCACCGACGCGGTCGGGTCCAGCAGGTCGGTCTCGCGGGTGCCCGGGCCACCCCCGCGCACGTCGACGCCGGCGACCATGCCGCCGTCCGGCGCGAGCACCACCGTCGTCCCGGTCAAGTAGCCGTCGGCGGTGCGGGCATGGTGGCCGACCCGCAGCCCGGCGACGTCGATCAGCGCGTTGGCCGGTCCGGCGGCGGCCGGAACGGCGCCGGGGCCGGTCACTCGCCGTCCGCCAGGAAGCGCTGCGCCGCGGCGGCGTACACCCGGGCGGCGGTGACGATGTCCTCGACGGCGCACACCTCGTCGGCCTGGTGCGCGATCCACTTGCCGCCGGGGCCGTACACCACGGTCGTCAGGTTCGCGTCGCGGGTCAGGATGGTGCCGTCGGTGGTCCCCGGCACGCCGCCGAAAATCGGTTCGCGGCCGGTGATGTCGCGGTGTGCGGCGGCCAGCGCGGCGACCACCGGCGCGTTTCTGGGGGTGTCCACCGGAGGCCGGTCGTCGATGACGGCGACGTCGCACCCCAGGCCGTACTCGTCGGCGATCTGCCCGGCCAGCCGGGTGATCAGGTGGATCAGTCCCGGATGCTCCACCGCCGGGATGGTGCGGATGTCCAGGTACACCCGTGCGGCGCGGGGGATCACGTTCTGCTGCTCGGCGATCCCGGCGTCCAGCACCGTCGGGGTCAGGTAGAACTCCCCCAGTTCGGGGTGCGCGCCCACCGAGGCGGCGATCTGCTTCTGCAACTCGCCCAGGCCCACCAGCAGCGGGCCCACCGCCGGGATGGGATTGCGCCCGATCTGCGGCATCGCGCCGTGCGCCATCTCCCCGGCGTATTCGATCCGGATGCGCAACGCGCCCTTGGCGCTGGCGCACACCTCACCGGCCTCGGGCTCGCACACGATCACACCGTCGATCCCGGAGCGGGCCAGCTCGGAGGCGGCGAACGCCTTGGCGCCGAGCATCATGCCCTCCTCGTCGGCCAGCGCGCCGACGACGATCCGCCCGGCGAACCCCGCCCGCTGCACCGCCCGCGCGGCGTGGATCATCGCCGCCACACCGGATTTCATGTCGGCGGATCCGCGCCCCCGGAGCATCCCGTCGACCACGTCACCGGCGTACGGGTCGAACGTCCACGCCGTGAGGTCTCCCTCGGTGACCACGTCGGTGTGCCCCTCGAACATCAGCGTGCGGCCGGGGCGCGTCCCCTCGATCACGGCCACCACGTTCGGCCGGCCGGGCGCCGCCTCGGTGACGGTGACGGGCCACCCGTAGGACCGCATGGTCCGGGCGACCAGCTCGGCGGCGGGCTGCTCGACGGCCGCGGCGTCCGGCTCGTTGACGGTGCGC
>JBIQML010000554.1:0-3531 GCA_044463405.1 Nakamurella lactea
GGGCCCCATCCAGGCGCGCCGGGGGGGGGGGCCCGCGGGGAAACGGCCCCGGCCGGCCGCCGGCCGGGCGGTGGACGCCGCGGCGGCCAGATCGCCCTCCGACCTGTTCGACCTGCACGGCCGAGTCGCGCTGGTCACCGGCGGGGGGACCCACCTGGGGGCGGCGATGGCAGCCGCGCTGGCCGGCGCCGGCGCCGAGGTGCACCTCGCCTCCCGGCGGCGGGAGACGTGTCAGGAGGTCGCCGACCGCTTGACCGACGGGGGTGCCGCGGCGTTCGCCCACCGCTGCGACATCTCCGATCCCGACCAGGTCCGCGCGATGGTGGACGGCATCGCCGCGGGCTCGGGACGTTTCGACGTGCTGGTGGCCAACGCCGGCGGTTCCGCGGTGCGCGGGTCCTTCGCCGACCTCGAGCCGGACGCGCTGCGCGGCACCATGGACGTGAACATCCTCGGCACCGCGTACTGTGCACAGGCCGCGGCCCGACACATGATTCCCGCCGGTGGGGGATCGGTGATCCTGATCGGGTCCATCCACGGCGCACTGGGCTCGGACCGGCGCGCCTACGGTCCCGGCTGGGTGGGCTCGGCCGCCGACTACCACATCGCCAAGGGTGCGGTGGTGAACATGGCACGGGCGCTGGCCATGGAGTGGAGCGCATTCGGCGTGCGGGTGAACTGTCTGAGCCCCGGTCAGATCCCCAAGTCGACACTTCCAGCCGTGCAGGCGGAGCGATTCCGAGACGCGACACCGCTGGGACGCGTGGGCGTTCCGGAGGACCTCTCGGGTGCGGTGTTGCTGTTGGCCTCGGACGCCGGCGCCTTCATCACCGGCCAGAACCTGGTGGTCGACGGCGGGTGGAGCGCCCGGTGACGGATCGCCTGGAGATCGATCGTCCGGCGCCCGGCTGCGCGAAGACGGTTCGCATTCCGCCGCCGGTGGTCCCGGCGGGCGTCCGCGCGCCGGGACGGTGCGCGCCCCACCAGCCGGTGCCCTCGCGCGTGACCGGGCGCCGCCGGTGCACCGGGCCACAGCCGATCAGCACACGAGGAGAGCGAACATGACGACATCCGGCCGGCAGCCGAACATCCTGTTCTTCCATGTCGACAACCTGGGCATGGGAGAGCTGAGCTGTTACGGGAGCGGCATCCTGCGCGGGACGACCACCGAGCGCATCGATCGGTTCGCCGACGAGGGTCTCAAGCTGTGGCACTACATCGCCGAGCCGCAGTGCACCCCCTCCCGCAGCGCCCTGCTCACCGGGCGGCACGCCATCCGGTCGGGCACGGTGGCCGTGCCATCGGGGGGCGAGACCGGAGGCCTGGTCGCCTGGGAGCGGACCATCGCCGAGTTGCTGTCCGAGCGGGGCTACGCCACCTCCTGCGTGGGGAAGTGGCACCTGGGCTCGGAGGACGGGCGATGGGCCACCGACCACGGGTTCGACGAGTTCTACGGACCGCCGCGCTCCTACACCGAGTGCCTATGGCCCACCGACCCCTGGTACGACCCTGAGCGAGACCCGGTGTGCTACATGGTCGAGGGCACCAGGGAGCAGGGCGTGAGGGAGCTGCGCGACCAGCAGCTGACGCCGGAGCTGCGCCGGGACGTCGATCTGGAGTACTCGCGCCGGGCGATCGACTTCATGCAGCGCAGCGTCGCCGCCGACCGGCCGTTCTACCTGTACTACAACCACTCCCTGATGCACATGCCCACCATTCCGCGCACGGACTTCAAGGGCAGGTCCGGCAGCGGCGACTGGGCCGACTGCCTGCTGGAGCTGGACGCCGACTTCGGTGAGCTGCTGGACACGCTGGACCGGCTCGGGATCGCCGAGGACACCATCGTGGTCTTCGCCGGCGACAACGGGCCGGAGGAGAAGTTGCTGTGGCGGGGAACCCCGGGACCCTTTGACGGCTCGTACTTCACCGCGTCGGAGGGCGGTCTGCGCACCCCGTGCCTGATCCGCTGGCCGGGCCGGGTGGCGCCGGAACGGACCAGCAACGAGATGGTGCACCAGGTGGACATGTTCCCGACCCTGCTGGCCTGGACGGGCACCGCGGTGCCCGACGACCGCGAGATCGACGGCATCGATCAGCGGGACTTCTTCACCGGCCAGACCGACACCTCCCACCGCGAGGGCTGTCTGATCTGGGTGAAGGACGTGGTGCACGCCGTGAAGTGGCGGGACTTCAAGGTGGTACGCATCCGCCAGCAGTACTTCAGCGAGGAGCAGCACGTGCTGACCACCCAGGACGTGGTCAACCTGGCGCTGGACCCGCACGAGCGGGAACCGCACAACCAGCAGTACCTGCACAGCTGGGTGCCGTACCACACCCGCCGGCTGGAGCGGGACTTCCGGGCATCGGTGCAACGTGAGGAGCTGATACCGGTCGGCGCGCCGGTCGACTACGTGCCCCGCCGGCCGACCACGGAATGAGACCGAACCTGCTGCTGATCCTGTCCGACCAGCATGGTCCGCGCTGCGCGGGATTCGCCGGCCACCCCATCGTGCGCACCCCGCACCTGGACGACCTGGCCGCCGGCGGCACCACGTTCGCCGCCGCGTACTGCGCCAGCCCGATCTGCGTGCCGGCCCGGGCCAGCATCGCCACCGGTCGGTACGTGCACCAGCACGGCTGCTGGGACAACGCCGCACCGTACGCCGGCGACCCGCCGAGCTGGGGACATCGACTGCTGCGCGCCGGGTACGACGTCGCCAGCGTCGGCAAGCTGCATTACCGTGACGCCGACGCGGACACCGGCGCCGGCCGGCAGGTACTGCCGATGCACGTGCACGGCCGCGGCGACCTGCGCGGGCTGGTGCACCGCAGCACCGGCTTCCGGGTGCCGGCCGGCACCGGCTCGGCGCGCATCTCCCGCGCGGGGACCGGACACAGCGAGTACACCGCCTACGACCGGGCGGTCGCCGATGCGGCCGTGCGGCAGATCCGTGATGCCGATCCGGCTGCGCCGTTCGCCATCACGGTCTCGTTCGTGTCGCCGCACTTCCCCTGGCTCGCACCGCCCGAGTACGCGCGGTGGTACTCCGACGCTGCGGTCGAGGTCCAGGACGAGCCGGACTCGGCATGGCAGCACCCGTCGGTGCAAGCCTTCCGGGAGGCATTCGGCCTGGGACCGCTGGAGCCGGGCGCCGCCGAGCGTGCGCTGCGTGCCTACTACGGCCTGTGCAGCTTCCTGGACGAGCAGGTCGGCCGCGTGCTGGCGGCACTACGCGCCTCCGGACGGGACCGGGACACCCTCGTGGTCTATACCTCGGACCACGGCGAGAGCGCGGGCGCGCACGGCCTGTGGTTCAAGCACCTGATGAACGAGGAGTCCGCCGGGGTGCCGATGATCATCTCCGGTCCCGGGGTGCCCGCCGGGCACCTGGTGCGCACGCCGGCCTCGCACGTGGACCTGTACCCGACGATCCTGCGGTGGGCCGGTGAGAGCGACCGCGCCGCGGAACCGGCGGGAACGCACGGGGTCTCGCTGCTGGAGCTGGCCGGCGGGCACCGCCCGGACCGGAC
>JBIQML010000555.1:0-3515 GCA_044463405.1 Nakamurella lactea
ACCGTCACCGCGGTCACGCGCGAGGGACCCGACTACCGGGTGGAGACCTCCGCGGGCACCTGGACCGCCCGGTCGGTGGTGATCGCCACCGGCGCCTGCAACATCCCGAAGATCCCGGCGGTCGCCGCGGACGTCCCGACCGGCGTCCACCAGCTCACGCCGAAGGACTACCGCAACCCGGACCAGCTCCCCGACGGCGGCGTGCTGGTGGTGGGAGCCGCCGCCACCGGCGCGCAGATCGCCGCGGAGGTGCAGGCGTCCGGGCGTCAGGTGACCCTGGCCGTGGGGGAGCACGTCCGGATGCCGCGCACCTACCGCGGGCACGACGTGCTGTGGTGGATGGAGCATTCCGGCATCTGGGGCCAGCGCTTCGACGAGGTCGACGACATCGTTCGGGCCCGGCACCTGCCGTCGCCCCAGCTCGTCGGCACCCCGGAGCGGATCACGCTCGACCTGAACCACCTGACCGGCCTCGGGGTCCGGCTGGCCGGCCGGCTCGCCCGGGTCTCCGACGGCGTCGCCCAGTTCTCCGGGTCGCTGAAGAACGTGATCGCCCTCGCCGACCTCAAGGCCCGTCGCCTGCTGCACACGTTCGACGACTGGGCGGCCGAGCAGGGCCTCGACGCTCGGCTGCCCGCGCCGGAGACGCTGCCCGACACCGTCGTCCCCGCCAACCCGCCGCTGTCGGTGAGCCTCGTCGACGGCTCGATCGCGACCATCATCTGGGCGACCGGCTACCGCGCCGACTACTCGTTCCTGGACACCAGCGATTCCCGGATGTTCGACCGCAAGGGCCAGCTGAAGCACGACGGCGGCATCGTCACCGCCTCACCGGGCTTGTACCGGATCGGACTGCCGGTGCTGCGGCGGCGCAACTCGACGTTCGTGAACGGCGCCGAGCCCGACGCCAAGGAGATCACCGACCACCTCGCCGCCTACCTGGCGGAGCATCCCGAGCCGCAGCCTTCGCCGTCCGGGGCGCCAGTGCTCGACGGCGACGAGGCTCCCGCCTATGACGCCGTTCTCGCGCGGACGGCGTCATAGGCGGATCCAGTCGGTGGCGTCCATCCAGACGCGTTCAAGATCATCGCCACCTGGGCAAACGCGGGCGTCGGCTTGTCTGGATGGACGCTACCGACCTGAATCCTCCGGAACCTCGCCCGATCGCCCCTGTGCACCCTCAATGAGGTCGCGGATCCGCTCCAACTCGCTGCGTAGGTAATCGCGGGTGGCGACGTCGCCGATGGCCACCCGCAGCGCGGCCAGTTCCCGCGCCAGGAACTCGGTGTCGGCCGTGGTGCGCTCCGCCCGTGTGCGGTCCTCCTGCAGCGCGATGCGGTCGCGATCGGTCTGGCGGTTCTGGGCCAGCAGGATCAACGGCGCGGCGTACGCGGCCTGCACCGAAAACATCAGATTCAGCAGGATGAACGGGTAGTGGTCCCAGTGGAACACGAACGGGGCGATGTTCGCGGCGATCCAGACCGCCACCAGCATCGACTGCCAGAACAGGAACCGGCCGGTGCCCATGAATCGGGCGATGGCCTCGGCGAACCTGCCGAACGCATCCGGATCGATATCCCAGGACAGGCGTGAGGTGGTCTTCGGCTGGTCGAGCCGGCGGCGGCGCGGATCAGCCATGACCGTCGCCCCCGGCCGGACCCGCGGGCGCCGCTCCGGCTGGCGTCATCTCGCCCAGACTCATGGTGCGCCAGTTCGCCGGCAGCAGGTGGTCGAGCAGGTCGTCCACGGACACCGCGCCGAGCAGGTGGCCCTCCGCGTCGACGACCGGGGCGCACACCAGGTTGTACGTCGCGAAGAACCGGGTCACCTCGGCGAGCGAGGCGGTGTCCGCCAGGCGCGGGAGGTCGGCGTCCAGGGCGCCGGCGACCAGTTCGAACGGGGCCTCGCGCAGCAGCCGCTGGATGTGTACGCAGCCCAGGTATTGCCCGGTCGGCGTCGACTGCGGCGGGCGGCACACAAACACCAGCGAGGCGAGCGCCGGTGTCAGGTCCTCGTTGCGAACCCGGGCCAGCGCCTCGGCGATCGTCGCGTCCGGGGTCAGCACCACCGGCTCGGTGGTCATCAGACCGCCGGCGGTGTCCGACGAGTACTTGAGCAGCCGCTTGACCGGCTCCGACTCCTCCGGCTCCATCAGCTCCAGCAGCCGGTCCTTCACCGTGGCGGGCAGTTCGCCGAGCAGATCGGCGGCATCGTCCGGGTTCATCGCCTCCAGCACATCCGCGGCGCGGGACTCGTCCAGGTGGCTCAAAAGCTCGGTCTGATCGTCCTCGGACAGCTCCTCGACGATGTCGGCCAGACGCTCGTTGCTCAGCACCCCGGCGACCGCCTGGCGCACCTGCGGTGGCAGGTCGTGCAGGGCGTGCGCCACGTCGACCGGGCGCAGCCCCTCGAAAGAGGCGATCAGCGCGTGCATGTCGCGGCCGACGGCGCCGAGCAACTCCGGGCCGGTCAGGCCGCGCACGTCCGCCCATCCCACCACCTGCACCGGGGCGCGCCGCGCGAAGGCGCGGGTGTGCTCGCGAACCGCCACCTGCGTCACGGTCCAGTCCTTGGTGCGGCTCTGGTCGAGTCGGGCGTCGACCACCGTGGCGGCCGCGCCGGTGGTGGCTAGGCGCACCCGCGCGCCGACCACCTGCGTCAGCACCAGCGCTTCGGACGGCCGCTGCTCGAAGCTGCGCATGCTCACCGATCCGGTCGAGAGCTGCACCTGGTGACCGTCGATGGCGACGACACGGCCCATCGGCACGAAGATGGCCCGGCGGTTGGGCAGCTCCACGACGATGCCCAGCGCCCGCGGCGGCTGCCGGTCGAAGCGGAGCGTCACCACGACGTCGCGCACCTTGCCGATCGACTCGCCCGATGGTCCCGCGACGGGCAGGGAGCGCAGGTGCGCCGCGAAAACCCGGGTAGCCGCCATGGGGCACAAGCTTATTCGGCCAGCGCCCTTTTCGTGACGGAACGTTCCGGGGCGGCGTGGCCGATCGCGCCGCCGCGTGCCCGCGTTCCGCGGCGCCGTGCACCCGCCGGGGCGCCAGGGAACGAATATGCGCGCCGATGTATTGATTGTGGCCGTCGAACACGGCCGGATGTTGCACACGCACGGTAGTTGATCTTCGGGCATTGGTTCGGGCAGAATGGATCGACCTGCGGGAATTGCGGAATGCCTGGTCACGGTCGGTGATGGCCGACGGCAACTGTTAAGTACCTTGGGTGGCGGCCGATGAGTACGGAAGTGCGGAGACCATGCCGACCGGCGCCGCGCGTGTGCTGCGAAGGGATCGAGGAGGCGCGAGGTGCCAGCGATAACGGCGGTGGTCGGGCGTCAGCCGATCTTCGACCGTGATCTGGAGCTGGTCGCCTACGAGCTGCTGTACCGCCCGCTGCCATCGAGCCAACGCGCGGACGACCCGGCTGCTCCCCACCACTTCGACGGCGACCAGATGACCAACGAGGTGATCTTCGCAGCGCTGGGGCTGGGCATCGAGCGAGTGACC
>JBIQML010000556.1:0-3512 GCA_044463405.1 Nakamurella lactea
GTCGGCAGCGGCGGCGGCCGCCATGGCGGCGTCGCGGCTGACCGTGACGAACGCGCCGAGGAGACCGCCGGCATCGATCCGGTCCAGGCACGCGGCGGTGAGATCCTGTGAGGTCGTACTGCCCTCGCCCAATGCTTGGACGGCGTCGGTAATCGTCGAGATCTCCATGGTCAGCTTGCGGACGGGTCGAAGGTCAGCGCGATATCGCGTTCACCGGTGTCGGCCGTGAGCACTCGCTGTGCGGCGCCGCGCAACGCCGCGTACGCCTGGATGACTCCGGCAAGATCGTCGTCGGGAATGTTGATGCCGTGCCTGCCCGCCACGTTCCGCACGGTGCTCGCATCACTCTCGTCGGTCATGGGGTGCCGGGCAGCAGTGACAGGAGTCGCTCACAGGTCAGGCCCGGGTGCGCCTGCGGCTCCACCGAGAGGGTGAACAGCGTTTTCGGACCGCACAGCAGCGGCATCACGCCGGGACCGTGGCCGGGCTGCGGGCTGTGGCCGTGCACGACGATCCCGACGGTGGTGTATCCGCGGCGGAACCCGGCATTATGCCGGACATCCAGATTCTGGATGGAGACCAGGTCTCCCAGACGGAGGCCCTCGATCTCGACCGATGCGGCATCCTGGGCGCGGACCTGAAGATCCAAGTCCCACATCGGTGCCGGGCGGCCGATCCCGTTGCCGACGGCGATGGATGGGATATCAGCCCGCACCGAAACCACAGCACGTTCCCCCGCGAGGTCGAGGGACAGCACGGAAAGCGCGGCGGGGTCGGCATTCATCATGACCAATCCGTTGCCGGCCAGGGGCTGCGGTGGCGCCGCACCCTGACCGGCGGCGCGCACCGCCATGACATCGCCGGGACGCAGCGTGGCCAGGACATCCGGCGGGAAGCAGACGATGACGCGGCCCTGCTCCCCGCGTTTGCCGAGTACGACGCCCCGCTCGCCTCGCGCCGGACCGGTTCTCACGGTGACGGGGTTGCCGAAACAGGAGTATGCGGTGAGCGCCAGGCGGGCCGCGGCATCGGAATGGACCAGGCAGGCGCCGGGCGCCGCGTGGTCCGAGTCGGTCTCGAAGACCCCGTCGCCCAAGCCGACGCCCAGCACGATGCCGCCGTCGCCGGTTGGCACGTACGGGCGGCCGTCGATGTCCACCCGGTAGGGGTGGGAGGCGAGTGACGGTGTCTCCACCACTCCCGACAGGTTGTTGGCGACGATCTTCACGATTGTGCTCCGATCGTGTCGAAGGCGCGGCTCACGTTGGCATCCTTGCTCTCCCTGATGTCGAATGCCGCCGCGGGTCCACTCATCAGGCTGGTGGGTCCGGGTCCGTGCCCGAAGAGGCGGCACTGCCCGGTGCTGATGACCCCGATGGTGAGGTAGCCCGGCCGCCATCCCCGTCCGTACCGGTGGTCCTGGTCCTGCATGACCACGACGTCACCGATCCGGAGTCCCCCAAGCCCCAGGGAAAGGTCGTCGGATTGGCCGACATAGGCACCCATCAGGTCGGTATTCGCGTACTCGGACAGCATCCCGGCACCTGCGCCGACTCCCTCGGCGGGGATCCGCATCGCAACGTCCACGGCCAATCGACCGTCGTCCAGGGTATGCACGCCGAGGCCGTCGAGCAGCCAGGGTGCGGCGTTCTTCACGACTATGTCGGGGTGATCCTCGAGGCGCAGCCCCTGCCCGCGGGCCAACACCGCGACATGGTCACCTGAGCAGATGGCCTCCAGGTCGGCGTCGGAGAAGTCGGCCAGCACGTAGGCATGCTGGCCGATGACCCGCCCGGCGAGCCCGTTCGCGGCGCCGCCGCGAACGACGACATCGTTCCCGACGCAGGCGAGGAACTGCAAGGCGTAGTTGGCGGCCGGGTCACGGTGTCGGATCGACAGTCCTGGTTCCAGATGGTCGGACTCCCAGCCGGTTGCCGGATCGCCCGGGTGCACGCCGAGGGTGACTCCGCCCATGCCCGGAAGCACGAACGGGACGCCGTCCGCGTCGCTGCGATAGGCGTGCCTGTCGGCCAGCGCCGGCCACACCTCGCCCACCAGCGGCTGGGTGATCAGTCGTTCCGCGTTGGTGCGCAATGTCGTCACGAGCGCTCCTCGTTCAGCTGGTCCGTATCTCACTAATCTCGGTGCGACCGGTCCCGTGCCGTCCCGAGCCGGAATCCGGTCCCTCTGACAGCTGGTGCGGAGGTCGCTCCGTTCCACACATTCATCACCGGTTGCGAAACGAGGGTGTCGCCCACACCGTCCACGGTGGCAAGGAAGTCCGGGATCGATTGGGTGAATCGCATTCCCGCAATCGGCTCGGCGAGCAGTCCGTCGCGGATGCGGAAACACGCGTCACGGGTGACCCCGGTGATCGTTCCGGTCGTCGGGGAGACCAGACGGGTGTACCAGAAGCGCTGGAGATACACGCCGTCGGACACTCCGGCGATCAAGTCCGCGACGCTGCTGGTTCCCGGAGCCATCACGATGTTCGCCGCCACCGGAGACGGTATCTCCTCGCGAGCGATGTGGGCGTGGCCGTTCGACGAAACCCCCAGCCGGTGCGCCGTTGCCAGGTCGGTGACGGCGGATCCGACCACCCCGGCGGTCAGCAGCGGGACGCGGGCACGGGAGACGCCTTCGATATCGCTTCCGATCGGCAGACCGACGTCAGCGCCCGCATCGTCCGCGACGGTCACCAGCTCCGAGGCGATCCGGGCGCCGCCGTGGTTCGCCACCAATCCGAGCCCTGCCGCCGCCAGTTGACCGGAGAACCCCAGCGACGGAAGGAATTGCAACAACTCGCCGGTCGCCTCCGGACCGAGCACGACCCGATAGCGCCCCGGCGGCAGCTCGCTTCGTCCCCTCGATTGCACAGCCTGCCGAAGAGCCCGTTCGGCGGATGCTTCGACATCCAGGCGGTGGGCCGACCGTCCGAGGTCGATCCACCGGGCGCTGCCGTCGTCGATGGTGGTCGTCAACGCGCCCGACGCCTCCGTGGCGATCTCGGCACGCCGCACGCCGCGGGAGTTGACCACCACCTGCTGGGTCATCGCCCGCCCGTACATGCCCGCCGCGATCGCTCCTGCCGCCGCCGCGCCGGCCATGGTGGACCGGGCGAGCAATCCCCTGGCACCGTTGTCGAATCCCAGCACGTCCTTGTGCCACCACCGACTCACGCCCGAGCGCCCGTCCGGATCCGCCACCACGGTGCTGCCTGCGGTGGGGCGTTGCCGGCTGATCCTCATCGCAGCGGCGGTGGCCTGGGCCGCCGCTCGGTTCAGGTCGGCCGCGTCGCTGGTGGAGGTTCGTCGGGCGTGGCCGTTGACGATCGCCCGAACCAGGAACTGGAGCTCGGTGATGTCCTGTGGCTGGTGCATCCTGTCGCCGGCGAATCGGGTGTACTGGCCGGCGCGTCCCAGCAGGCAGATCTCCAGTTCGTCGGCCGTCGACGATCGGATCACATCCTCCGCCCGCTGCAGCACCTCGTCGACGTCGGGCAGCGATCCGAA
>JBIQML010000557.1:0-3512 GCA_044463405.1 Nakamurella lactea
CAGCGCCGCACCGTCGACCGGGCCGCAGCAGCTGCCGGTACCGGCCGGGATGCGGGCCGTCGACGCGCTGGGGCTGGAAATTTTCGTGCCGGACGACCTTCCGGTCGATCAGGACGTGTGCGCAGGTGGCGTGTTCCGGCCGCTGCCGCATCCGCAGCACACCTGCGTGCCGTCGCTCGGCACCGCCGACGCGACGGCATCCGTGGTGCGCCTGCTGGACGCGAACGACCAGGACATTCACCGGGATCCGTCCGTCTCGTGCCAGGATGCGCCGCCCCTCGACGGCGAGATCGGCTGCCTGTCGGTAGCTCTCGCCTCCGGACCGTCGGACAGGCCGCTGGTGGTCAGCGCCGTCTGGCCCGTTCACGATGTGGCGGTCCAGATCGACACGAGCGCGGACGCCGAGCAGTGGGCGCTGGCTGTCGTGCACTCGGCCCACTGGGTGCCGGTGGACCGCAACGGCTGCGCCGCCACCCGGTCACCGATACGGCCGGCCGACCCCGGGGTGCCACCCACGTTCCCGTACCCCATCATTCCGACGGACGCCGAGTCGCTGAGCGTCTGTTGGTATCTGGGCAACCGACTGGGTGCCTCCGCGCTTCTGGATTCGGCGGCCAGCGCTACGGTGATCGCTGCCGTCAATGCCGGGGCCAGCAACTGGCCCGCCCCCGTGCCCCGGCCCGGGTTGCCCGAATGTGCGACGGTCGCCCGGCACGACGGGGTGCTGCTGGCCGCGCATCTGCCGGGTGGCGTCACCGCCCAGGCAATCGGCGTCTTCGCGGCGTGCAACGGGCAGCAGACGGTGGGCAACAAGAACGGCGCCGTGCTGGCGACCCCCGACATCGCGTCCACCATCGCCGACGCCGCGGGCCTGGGGCACGCGCTCTCGCTGGACTACCCGTACGGAGCGAACTGACCCCGATGCGACCCGGCCGAAGACGTCCCGTCACCGCCACCCCCACCAGCGGATGTTCGCTGGTCCAAAGCCGCCTTTCGCGTTCGCACGACCCCCGGAATCCGGCTTTCGACCCGCGAACCTGGATCCGGCACTCCCCCGCGCCCGCCTCACTCCCCGAAGCGGCGGTTGCGGGCCGCGTAGTCGCGCAGCGCCCGCAGGAAGTCCACCCGGCGGAAGTCCGGCCAGTACGCGTCGCAGAACCAGAACTCCGAGTGCACGCTCTGCCACAGCAGGAACCCGGACAGCCGCTGCTCGCCGGAGGTCCGGATCACCAGGTCGGGGTCCGGCTGCCCCGAGGTGTACAGGTGCTCGGCGATGCCGTCCACGTCCAGGTGGTCGATGATCTGCTGCAGGCTCACGCCCGCGTCGGCCTTGGACTGCAGCAGGGAACGCACCGCGTCGGCGATCTCCTGCCGACCGCCGTAGCCGACGGCGATGTTCACCTCGATGCCGGTCCGGTCCGCGGTGCGCAGTTCGGCGGCGGCCAGCCTGGTCGCCAACTCCTCGGGAAGCACGTCCATGGACCCGACGATGCGCATCTTCCAGGGCTGGCCGGGGGCGGCCAGGTCGTCCACCACGTCGGCGATGATGGTCAGCAGCGAGGTGACCTCGCCGGTCTCGCGGCGCAGGTTGTCGGTGGACAGCAGCCACAGGGTGACCATCCTGATGCCCATGCTCTGGCACCAGCCCAGCAGGTCGGCGATGTGCGCCGCACCGGCGCGGTGACCCTCGGCCGCGCTGGCCAGGCCCTCCTTGCGGGCCCACCGGCGGTTGCCATCCAGCATCACGCCGACGTGGTGCGGCATCGAGGCCCCGGCCAGGTGGCGCACCAGCCGCTGCTCGTAGAGCCGGTAGACGACCGCTGGCATCCGCACGATCGCGACATTACTGCGCCGGAATCGACGCCCGTCGGCCAACCGGTGCGGGCAACGTCACGCAATTTTCTGGCCCTCGCATGGTCCCAACTGCCCCGGGATGGTCCACGATGGATCGATGAGCGCTCCCGCCGCGTCGCTGCCTCGCACCCTGAATCCGACGACGGCCCGGCCCCGCGCCCGGGGGTGGATCCACTTCTACTCGGCGGTGGTCGCCGCCGCCGTCGGCATCACGTTGATCGTGCTGGCCGCGACGACGGTCAGCGGCGCCGCGGCGGCCGCCTGCGCGATCTACGCCGTGACGGTGGTCGGGTTGTTCAGCGTCAGCGCGACGTATCACCGGCACCTCTGGACGTCGGTGCGCGCCCGCACCTGGATGAAGCGCGCCGACCATTCGATGATCTTCGTGTTCATCGCAGGCACCTACACGCCCTTCGCGGTGCTGGCGCTGGACGAACCGTCGCGCACCGTGGTGCTGGCGGTGGTCTGGGCGGGCGCCGGCGGCGGGTTGGCCCTGAAGATGCTGTGGCCGTCGGCGCCGCGCTGGCTCGGCGTGCCGATCTACCTGGCGTTGGGTTGGGTGGCGGTGTTCGTGATGCCGGGTCTGCTGCACGGCGGCGGGGTGGCCGCGCTGGTCCTGATCATCACCGGCGGCGCGCTGTACTCCGCGGGCGCGGTGTTCTACGCGACCCGCCGGCCCCGAGGGTGGCCGGCCACCTTCGGCTACCACGAGTTCTTCCACGCGTTCGTCTCCGCGGCGGCGATCTGCCACTGCGTCGGGATCTGGCTGGTCCTGTACTAGGACGATCAGCCCAGGTCAGGGCCCTGGGCGCGCAGCCGGCCCACCTCCTGCATGGCCTCGCGCAGGTCCGCCAGCCAGCCGTCGGCGTGCTCGCCCACCAGCCGCACCGCCCAGGCCAGGGCGTCGGCACGCGACCGGGCGACGCCGGAGTCGACCAGGGTGTCCAGCACCCGTCGTTCCGGCTGCCGCAGCCTGGTCATCACCGGCGCGGAGACCGTGGTGAACAGCGCCCGGGTGCCGCCCAGCTGGGCTCCCCAGGAGATCTCCCGACCGTACCGGTGCTGCCCCTGCCTGGCGATGTCGATCCGCTCGTCCCGGGTCTGCTCCCGGAACCGCTGGATCCGGCCCTCCTCGGCGGCCGCCCGCGCCGCGGCGTCGTCGAAGTCGCCGTCCAGATCGGGCAGCGTTCCGACGACGATGATCTCGTCCCGGTCCACCGTCACCTCCGGGGCACCGGTGAACCAGCCGTCCGGCAGCCGCCCGGCGAACCAGGCCGCCGCGTCCGACGCGTCGGGTACCTCCTGCGCGGCGCGCATCCGGGCTCGCGCTCCCATGCCGTATCCCCTCATGGTGCTTCCCTTTCTCCTGTAGCAATGCTTACTTGATTACACCGCTACAACAGCCGGCGCGCCAGGGTTGTTCGCCGTGGGCGGAGCGGCACGCGGGTCACCGTGATCTGCGAGGCACAGGGGCGGTGACGGGATCAGCGGCGCTGGGGCGGTGACGGGTCAGCGGCGCTGGGGCGGTGACGGGATCAGCGGCCCAGGGCCGTCTCCAGGTCGGGGACGGTCGCCACCGGCCGGTCGCAGACGAAGCCGCGGCACACGTACGCCGCGGGCCCGCCGTCGAGGCCGGGGCGGTCGGCCAGCAGGGGTCG
>JBIQML010000558.1:0-3511 GCA_044463405.1 Nakamurella lactea
TGCGTGCTGGCTCCGTGCTGTGCCTGTTGGGCGAGAACGGGGCAGGCAAGTCGACGCTGGCCAGGATCGTTGCCGGCGCCATCCACGCCGACTCCGGCTCCGTGCTCCTCGACGGGGAACCGGTTCAGATCCTCAGCCCGGCCCACGCCCACGAGCTCGGCGTTCGACTGGTACCCCAGGAGCTGACGCTCTGCCCGGAACTGTCGGTCGCCGAGAACGTGTGCCTTGGCCACTGGCCCCGGCGCGGAAGGCTGATCAACAGGCGCGAGATGCGAGCGGAGGCGGCGCGGCGACTTGGCACCCTCGGTCTGGATCACCTGCACCTCGACGCACCCGTCCGGCTCCTTCCGGTGGTCGACCAGGCGCTCGTCCAGATCGCCAGGGCGATGACTCCGGGCGCGCGGGTCCTCATCACCGACGAGCCAACCGCCCCGATGGGCGCCGATCAGTCCGAGCGGCTGCTGACCGTGCTCGACTCGATCATCGGACAGGGCGTTGCGGTGGTGTTCGTCTCGCATCGGCTGGACGAGGTGTTCCGAGTCGGACACGAGGTGGTGGTGCTGCGCGACGGGCGGAAGGTCATGGAGGGGCGAGTGTCGGACATCTCTCGGGCTGAGCTCGTCGCCGGCATGCTCGGCAGCAGGGAGTTGGGTGCGGACCGCCGGTCGGACAGCGAGCTGGCGGACGAGGGGCAGGTCGCCCTGTCCGTCTCCGGCCTGCGCGGCGGGGACCTGCTCGATGCCACCTTCAGCGTGCGGGCGGGTGAGATCGTCGGTGTCTACGGAAGTGCGGGCTCCGGTCGGGACCAGTTGGGACAGCTGATATTCGGCGCGTCCGCGCGGGTGGCGGGCGAGGTCTCGGTCGGCGGTCGGCCGGTCACCGGCGCCAGCCCGCTGTCCTCGATCACCGCGGGCATCGGCTACGTCCCGGCGGAACGTCGCAGCCAGGGACTGATCCTCGACGCGTCGATACGGGAGAACCTGGTGCTGGCCAGCCTCGACAGCATGGCAAGGCGGGGCCTGATGCGGCGCAAGGGGGAACGCCGGCTGACCCTGGAGTGGATGGACCGCATGTACCTGTCCGCGGGCTCCACCGAGACGACGGTCGGAACCCTGAGCGGCGGGAATCAGCAGAAGGTCCTGCTGGCCAGGTGGTTGTGCCGTCGCCCGCCGATCCTGATCCTCGACGAGCCGACCAGGGGTGTCGACGTCGGGACCAAGGCGGACATCTACTCGATGCTCTGGGAGGCGGCGGCCAAGGGGGCAGCCGTTCTGGTGATCTCCTCCGACGTCGAGGAGGTGGCCAGGGTGGCCGACCGCGTCATCGTCCTGCGCAACGGTCTGATAACCGCCAGGACAGGTCGTTCCACCCAGCAGGAGGTCCTGGCCGCTGCGATGGGGGTGAGCGCGTGACCGAGATCCATGAGCGGGCCACCGCGGAGGATGGTGGTCGGGACGGTGGCCCGGGTGCCAGGGGTCAGGCGGGCGGGCGGCAGCCGAATGCCGCCGGCCGGGCGGGAGCCCTGCGGCTGTTGAACGGGCTTCAGCGGCAGGGGCTGTTCGTGATGCTGCTGGTGCTGGTCGCGATCATGTGGTGGAAGAGCCCGTACTTCATGACAGCCAGCAACATCCTGGCCATCGGGTCGCAGGTCGGAGCGCTCGGCATCATGGCGATGGCCCAGACCGCACTCATCGTCTCGGGCGGCTTCGACGTCTCGGTCGGCAGCGGCGTCGCGATGTGCGGTGTCGTCCTCGGCGTCCTGTACGCGCACGGCTGGAACATCTGGATCGCCACCGGAATCGCCGTGGTGACCGGCGCGGCGATCGGCGCCGTCAACGGCCTGGTCGTCGTGGTGCTGAAGGTCAATGCACTGATCACCACGCTGGGCACGCTGTCGATCTTCTCCGGCCTGGCCTACATCATGACCAGCGGTCAGACGCTGACGGTCGACAACGAGTCGTTCGCGTTCCTTGGCATCGGGCAGGTGATCGGGCTGCCCTTCCCGCTGGCGCTCTTCATCGTGGTGCTGGCCATCGCCCTAGTGGTCGAGCGCTACACCAAGGCCGGTAGGACCTACTACGCCATCGGCGGCAACCTCGAGGCTGCGCGACTGGCCGGCCTGCGAGTCAAGCTCAACTCCTTTGTGCTGTACGTGGTCTCGGGGCTGTCTGCCGGAATTGCAGGGGTGCTGATCACCGCGCAGCTGGCCGCCTCCTCCCCGCAGGTCGGGGCGAACTACAACCTGTCCGTGGTCACCGCGGTGATCCTTGGCGGGGCGAGCCTGGCCGGTGGAAGGGGGAGTGCCTTCGGCACGTTGATCGCGGTGCTGATCCTCGGCGTCCTGCAGAACGGTTTCGCGCTCCTCCAGCTGTCGGCCTTCGTCCAGACCATGGCGCTCGGCATCGCGCTGATCATCGCGGTCCTGCTGGACCAGACGACGCGCGCCTTCGAGCGGAGGGTGGCCGGTAAACCCACCTGACCGCCCGTTGCTCCTGCCGCGAATGGAGCCAGCACCGACGTCAACGAGGAGGTACCAGCAATGTCAGCAGAGCAGGGACATGCCAACGGCTCGGCGATGCCACCCGCAGCCGACCAGGTGACGCTGGACAACGGCATCATCCGGGTGGACGTGTTGCCGGGGAAGGGTTGCGACATCTTCCGGCTGTGTGACGTCGCGACCGGCATGGACGTGCTCGCCAAGACGCGGCTGACGCCGCCGGACCTTCAATCGCCCGGCCATGTCGCGAACTCGGCCGAAGCGTGGTTGGCGCAGTATCCGGGTGGTTGGCAACTGGTGCTGCCGAACGGCGGTGCCGCGGCAGACGTTGACGGCGCGCAATGGGGGTTCCACGGCGAGGCGTGCCTACTCCGGTGGGCGGTCGAATCGTCGTCAGCGACAGCCCTGAGCGCGTCGGTACGGCTGCTGCGGGCCCCGCTGCTGGTGCGCCGGCAGTTCGAGATCGCCGGCCGGACGCTGACCCTGCACGAGACGGTTCGCAACGAGAGCGGGCGTGACATCGAGCTGATGTGGGCGCATCACCCCGCTTTCGGCGCCCCGTTCCTGGACGCTGGGTGCCTGCTGTCGACCGGAGCGCGGACCCTGACGGCGGACGACGAGGCGCCGGGAACCGCCCTGGGGGCCGGGTCCGTGCACTCGTGGCCGGCCGCGTCGGCGCCGGAAGGCACACCGGTGAGCCTCGACCGCGTCCCTGAGCCCGGATCCGGGACCGCCCACCTTGCCTACCTGTCGGACTTCGCATCCGGATACTTCGCCATCACCAATCCGAGGCTGGGCCTGGGTGTTGCGCTCCGCTGGCCGCTGGAGACGTTCCCCTACGCCTGGTACTGGGTGGAGGCGGGGGCGTCGACGGGATTCCCCTGGTACGGCGACCATTACACCCTCGCCATCGAACCGGCGACATCGGCGCCGGCACAAGGCATGGCAGCGCTGGCCGCCAAGGGCGGCACTCCGTTGCGGCTCGCCGCGGGCGAGGAGCGCAGCGTCGACATC
>JBIQML010000559.1:0-3510 GCA_044463405.1 Nakamurella lactea
GGGATCCTGCTCGGCCTGGGCACCGCCGCCAAGCTGTACCCGGTGTTCCTGTTCGGGCCGTTGCTGGTGCTGTGCCTGCGCTCCGGGAAGATGGGCGCCTGGACCAGGTCGCTGGTCTCCGCGGCGGTGGTCTGGGTGGCGGCGAACCTTCCGATCTACCTGATGTACCCGCACGCGTGGGCCGAGTTCTACACCATGAACTCCGCGCGCGGGCCGGAGTGGGACTCCTGGTACTACCTGTACACGGTGCTGTCCGGAACCGACCCGTGGGCGGTCCCGAACGGCCAGACCCCGACGCTGCTGAACATGCTGTCGCTGGCGCTGTTCGTCATCGCGTGCGTGGCCATCGCCTGGTTCGCGCTGTCGGTGCGACGCCGGCCCCGGTTCGCGCAACTGGCATTCCTGGTGATCGCCGCCTTCCTGCTGACCAACAAGGTCTGGTCGCCGCAGTACTCGCTGTGGCTGGTGCCGCTGGTCGCGCTCGCGCTGCCCCGCTGGCGGCGGGTGCTGAGCTGGCAGTTCGCCGAGGTCTGCGTGTGGATGCTGCTGATGCTCTCCTTCGACACCGACACGGCCCGGAACCTGTCGATCGAGCCGTTCGTGGCGGCCGCGATCGTGCGGGACATCCTGCTGGTGGCGCTGGTGGTGCGGATCATCCGTGAGGTGATGCGGCCGGAGATGGATCTGGTCCGGCTGTCCGGTGACGACGACCCGGCCGGCGGCGTGCTGGAGGATGCGCCGGATCGGTTCACGCTGCCCTCGCTGGCTGCGCTGTGGCGCACGGTGACCGGGACGGGCCGGTCCGGCGCCCCGGATGGTGACGATGACGGGGACGGCCCGAACAGCACAACGGCTCTGGCAGGGTCACAGCAGCAATCGCGGCTGTGACGGCCGTTCTGCCGGACCGGTGCACCCTGAGCTGCTGATAGACTCGTCCGGTCGCAGGTGAGCCGGTCACACGGGCCGGCGCCGCGGACAATCCAGGGCGCGAGCGGGATGCCCTCGCACGCGCCAGCCGGGATGTCCGTCACCGGCGATACCCTCCTGCCGCGGAAGGACCGCGGCCGAACGAGTCCACAGGAGGTGCGCGTGAGCGTATCCACCGCAGCACGTCACTACGAACTGCTGCTCATCCTCGACCCCACGCTTGACGAGCGCACGGTCGCCCCCTCCATCGACACGTTCCTCAACGTGGTCCGCCAGGGCGGCGGCAGCGTGGAGAACGTCGACATCTGGGGCAAGCGTCGGCTGGCCTACGAGATCGACAAGAACGCCGAGGGCATCTACGCGGTGATCGACGTGCAGTGTCCCGCCGAGGTCGTGTCGGAGCTGGATCGGCAGCTCAACCTCAACGAGTCGGTCCTGCGCACCAAGATCACCCGACCGGACGCCAAGTAGACAGAACAGATAGGGGTCGAACATGGCAGGCGACACCATCATCACCGTGATCGGAAACCTGACCGCGGATCCAGAACTGCGCTTCACCTCCTCCGGTGCCGCGGTGGCCAACTTCACCGTGGCCTCCACACCCCGCACCTTCGACCGGTCGAGCGGCGAGTGGAAGGACGGCGAGGCGCTGTTCCTGCGCTGCAACATCTGGCGGCAGGCCGCCGAGAACGTCGCCGAGTCCCTCACCAAGGGATCCCGCGTGATCGTCAACGGCCGGCTCAAGCAGCGGTCGTTCGAGACCCGCGAGGGCGAGCGGCGCACCGTGGTGGAGCTGGAGGTCGACGAGATCGGCCCGTCGCTGCGTTACGCCACCGCCAAGGTGAACAAGATCTCCCGGTCGGACTCCGGCGGAGGCGGCTTCGGTTCCGGCCGCTCGGGGGGTGGCTCCGGTGGCTCCGGCGGCTCCGGTGCCCCGGCCGACGACCCCTGGGGGTCGGCTCCCGCGGCCGGCAGTTCCGGCGGCTACTCGGACGAGCCCCCCTTCTAACAGCAATCCGCCCGGCGGCCGACCGTGACGGTCCGCTCGCCGTGCCCACAGCCCTCATCACCCGCGCGCGGGTCCGGCCCGCGCCACACACCATTTCGGAGTCCCGATGCCCAAGCCCCCACCCCGCAAGATCAAGAAGAAGGTCTGCGCGTTCTGCAAGGACAACGCGCAGCCGATCGACTACAAGGACACCACGCTGCTGCGCCGGTTCATCTCCGACCGCGGCAAGATCCGCGCCCGGCGAGTGACCGGCAACTGCACCCAGCATCAGCGGGACATCGCCACCGCGGTCAAGAACGCCCGCGAGATGGCGCTGCTGCCGTACACCTCGACGGCTCGCTGAGAAGGGCGGACGCGATCATGAAGCTCATCCTGACCACCGACGTGCCCGGTCTGGGCGCGCCGGGCGAGATCGTCGAGGTCCGCGACGGCTACGGACGCAACTACCTGCTGCCCCAGGGCAAGGCGATCCTGGCCACCAAGGGCGCCGAGAAGCAGGTGGCGACCATCAAGCGGGCCCAGCAGGCGCGGGAGATCCGCGGCGTCGAGCACGCCAGCGAGGTGCGCGAGACGCTGGAGAAGCTGCCGGTGCGGATCACCGCACGGACCACCGGTGACGGGACCAAGCTGTTCGGCTCCATCACGGCCAGCGACATCGCCACCGCCGTGAAGGCCGCCGGGGGCCCCGTGCTGGACAAGCGCGCCATCGTGCTGGACGGTCACATCCGCTCCACCGGCGCGCACCCCGTGTCGGTGACGCTGCACCCGGGCGTGACCGCGAAGATGACCGTCACCGTCGTCTCCGGCTGACCCCAGGCGGGCCGGGCGACCGTCCGGTCGGCGCCGCCAGCTCCGAACCGCCCCGGGCGGGACCTGTACCGGTCCCCGCCCGGGGCGGTTCTGTCGTTCCTGAGGGCGCTGCCGCCGGGGCCCGGGGTGCCTGTCCGGAAATGAGCCCCTGCCGGATGGGCCCCCGCCGGGAGAAGGCCGCCGCCGGGAGAGGGCAACCGCCGGCACGGCCCCCGCCGGCACGGCCCCCGCCGGCACGGCCCCCGCATGGATCAACTTTCACGGCATGCATCAAGGTTGTCCCGCCAGCCCCAGCAGCCACATTTCCGGAACCTTCGTGCCTGTCTGGAAAGTTGATCCACGCGGGGCCGTGGAATCGAACGAAACGGGCGCCAGTATCGGGATACGCCTAGCGCCCCATGAGAACTGTCTGTGAACGGGTTGCGATCCGGTTACGGAGGGTTCCGTCTCGGCGGGGCCGGATGCATGATCGGCCCAGATCCCCTGGATGTCCGGAGCACCGGCCGCCTGGTGCGTGCCTGCCCGGGTCCGGGACCCCGACACGCGAGGACGATAGTGGCTGCGCTCATGCACAACTCACCAACATCGACACCACGACCCGCCGGCCGCATCCGGCGCCTGCTCGCTCTCGCCGCCAGCGTCATGGCGTTGGCCGCCGTCGGCCTGGTCACCGGCGCCGGCACCGCCTCGGCGGTCGAGATCAGCACGGACTACCCGGTTGTCGACGTGCAGGCCGGTCAAAGCGTCAGCCTCGATCTGAACAT
>JBIQML010000560.1:0-3456 GCA_044463405.1 Nakamurella lactea
CGCGCACCCGGTGCTGCCGCGCGGCTATCCTGCACTCGCCGGGCTGGCCGACACCTCCCTGGAGGTGCTGCTGACCGGGCCGTCCCGGGACGCCGAGGGCCGCTCCAACCTGTTCGGCGCGCTGCGCCGGGCGATGGCCAAGGCCGGCTACTCCGACCTCAAGGAGTTCCAGAAGGTGGGCCTGATCGTCACCGGATGACCGGCCGCCTAGGCTGACAACCGTGCCCACCGGACCCGACAGCGCCGCTGCGGGTTCGCCGATCGCCACGCTGGACGTGGGCGGCACGGTGATCAAGGCCGGCCTGGTCGACCCGGACGGCACGGTGCGGCACGAGGAGCGCCACGCCACCGGCGTGCAGCGCGGACCGGTCGCCGTGGTGGCGACCATCCTCGAGGTCGCCGCCGGCCTGGTGCGCCGCGGCGGCGCGGCGATGGTGGGCATCGGGGTGCCGGGGATCGTGGACTCCGAAGCCGGGATCGCCCGCTACGCCGCCAATCTCGGCTGGCGCGACGTGCCGTTCGTGCGACTGCTCGAGGACCGTCTCGGCGTCCCGGCGGTGCTCGGGCACGACGTGCGCAACGGCGCGCTGGCCGAGGCGCGGCTGGGCGCCGGCGCCGGCGCGGCCTCGGTGTACTTCCTGGCCATCGGCACCGGCATCGCGGGCGGGCAGGTGACCTCCGGTGTGGTGGACGACGGCGCGTCCGGGCAGGCGGGGGAGATCGGGCACCTGGTGGTGCGCCCCGGCGGCCCGGCCTGCAACTGCGGCAACCGCGGCTGCCTGGAGGCGATCGCCTCCGCGTCCCGGATCGCCGCCGCCTACCGGGAGCTGACCGGCACCGAGGCCAGCGCGGCCGAGGTGGCGCGGCTGGTCGCGGACGGGGACGCGGCCGCCGGGCAGGTGTGGTCCGTGGCCGTCGACGCGCTGGCCGATGCGCTGGCGGCACAGGTGGTGCTGACCGACCCGGGACGCATCGTGATCGGCGGAGGGCTGTCGCTGGCCGGTCCGGTGCTGCTGGACCCGCTCGCCGCGGCGCTGCCGGCCAGGCTGACCTTCCGGGCCCCGCCCCCGCTGGTGGCCGCGCGGTTGGGCGACCGGGCAGGACTGGTCGGTGCGGCCCTGCGCGCCTGGGATGCGCGGCGCCCGGCGTCTGCCGGCGGCGCCGCGACAGGACCGGACTCGGATCGCGAGAGGAGGAGCAGGCGGTGACGGAATCCTTGCTGCTGGCCGGCGGCCGGGTGGTGACGCCGGACGCTGTGCTGGACGACGGCGCGGTGCTGGTCGCCGGCGGCGCCATCGCGGCCGTGCTGGACGACGGCGTGCCGCGCGGCGCGGCCGGATGGGACAGCGCCGGTGGGACTGTGGGCGCCGACCTGGACGCCGCGATGTCCTCCGCCAGGCGCATCGACCTGGCCGGCGGCTACCTGCTGCCCGGACTGATCGACCTGCACGTGCACGGCGCCGCCACCGCGTCCTTCGACGACGGCGCGGAGGCGATCGGCACCGCCGTCGCGGCGCACCGCCGGCACGGCACCACCGGCACCCTGGTCTCGCTGATCACCGCCGCCCCGGACGACATGGTGACGGCGATCCGCGGCGCGGTGGCGGCGGCCGGCAATGACCCCAGGATCCTGGGCATCCACCTGGAGGGGCCGTTCCTGGCCGAGAACCGCCGTGGCGCCCACGATCCGGCCAAGATGCTCGCCCCGGACGCCGCCGTGCTGCAGCGCTTCCTGGACGCCGGCGACGGTCTGATCCGGATGGTGACGCTGGCCCCGGAACTGCCGGGCGGCCTCGACCTGGTCCGCCTGCTGGTGGACGCCGACGTGCATGCCGCCGTCGGGCACTCCGACGCGGGCTATGACGATGCCGTCGCGGCGTTCCAACAGGGCGCGGACATCGTCACGCACGCCTTCAACGGCATGCGGCCGCTGCATCACCGCGATCCCGGCATCATCGCCGCCGGCATGGACGCGGGAGCGGCGCTGGAGGCCATCAACGACGGGGTGCACCTGCACGATGCCACGGTCCGGCTGCTGCACGCGGTCGCGCCCGGCCGGCTGGCCCTGGTCACCGACGCGATGGCGGCCGCCTGCGCCGCCGACGGCCACTATGTGCTCGGCTCGCTGGATGTCGACGTCGTCGACGGTGTCGCCCGGCTGGCCACCGACGGAGGCGAGCCCGGCTCCATCGCCGGCTCGACGCTGACCATGGACGTGGCCGTGCGGCGCGCCGTGCTGGACGTCGGAATGGACGTCGTGGACGCGGTGAACGCCGCCTCGCTGGTGCCGGCCCGGCTGCTCGGGGTGGCCGACCGGGCCGGCGCGATCCTCACCGGGCGCCCGGCCGACCTGGTGATCACCGATCAGCGGTTCGGGGTGCGGGCGGTGCTGGCCGGTGGGGCGTGGGCCGACGAGCGGCGGCCGTAAGCGGTGGGAGCGAATGTGCCGATGACGGACGTGCCGAACGACGCGCAGCACGCCGGTGAGGCAGATCTGGCCGACCTGCTGCGCGCCGACCTGGTTCCCGCGCTGACCGACGGGGCGGTGACGCTGGATCCCGATGTGCTGCAGGCGTACTCGGCCGACCAGGCACTGTTCTGCCCGGCGGCGGGTGCCGTGGCGCTGGTCCGTGCGGGCACGGTCGCCGACGTGCAGGCGACTCTGCGGTTCGCCTCCGCGCACCGCGTCCCGGTGGTGCCGCAGGGCGCCCGGTCCGGGCTGTCCGGCGGGGCCAACGCGGTCCCGGGTTGCGTGCTGCTCTCCCTGGAACGGATGACGGCGATCCTGTCGGTGGATGCGGCCGAGCGGACCGTCACCGTGCAACCCGGCATCATCAACCAGCACCTCAAGGACGCCCTCGCCCCGCACGGACTGTCGTACCCGCCCGACCCGGGCTCGGTGGCCATGTCGTCCATCGGCGGCAACGTGGCCACCAACGCGGGCGGGCTGTGCTGCGTGAAGTACGGCGTCACCCGGGACTACGTGCGGGCGGTGATGGTGGTGCTGGCGGACGGCAGCCTCGCCCGGCTGGGCACCCGCACGGCCAAGGGAGTGGCCGGACTGGACTTGCGCGGCCTGTTCGTGGGCTCCGAGGGGACCCTCGGCGTGATCGTCGAGATCACCCTGAAAGTCGTTCCGCTGCTACCGAAACCGCTCACAGCGGTGGCCACCTTCGCCAGCGAGCGGGCGGCCGCGGAGACGGTGGCCGCCTTCATGGCCTCCGGCGCAGCCCCCTCGATGCTGGAATCGCTGGACCGGTCCGCCCTCGACATGCTCAACGCGTTCGGCGACTTCGGGCTGGACGACGGGGCCGGCGCGATGCTGCTCATGCAGTCGGACGGGTCCGGTAGCCGGGACGTCGCCACTCGGGAGATGGAGTCCTTCGTCGACCGCGCGAGATCCGCCGGCGCGCTGGACGTCGGCTACAGCGACGACGCGGCCGACAGCGACGCGCT
>JBIQML010000561.1:0-3497 GCA_044463405.1 Nakamurella lactea
GACCAACATGACCAGCGCAACGGCGACCACCGCCCTGGCCGGCGATGCCGCGTCCAGCCGGCGAGTCCGGGGAGACGAGTGCCCGACGCCCCCGGCCGGTGCGGGCCGTTCGACATCCGGTGCAAGACCCGCCTGCATCCCTCCGAGGCTACCGAGGCGTACCCACGCCTGGTGATGCAGGCACGATCGCGACTGCAATGGTCGCGTTCGATCGGTCGCCTGTAAGATCGTCGGCGGAGGGTTGCCAGAGCGGACGAATGGGACGGTCTCGAAAATCGTTGTGGCCTCCGGGTCACCGTGGGTTCGAATCCCACACCCTCCGCCACCCGAAGGTCCCGGTCCTCCCGAATGGGGCGACCGGGACCTTCTCGTTCTCATTCTCGAATTGGGTCGTCTCGCGTGTGCAGATGGTCGATGACCTCCCCTCCGTTGCCACATGATCCTCCTTCCCTTGCCGGCAGGGACGTGGTATCGTCCCACCGCATCTGGCGGACGTGCGATGCGCCGACAGGACGGAACAACAATCCACGGACACCGAGTATGTCCATGTTCGAACGGAGCATCATGACTCGATACCCGACCTTGCGAGGTGCGTCGCCTCGATCCTTGCTGCTCCTGGCAGCACTCAGCCTCGTGGCGGCTATGACGCTGTTCGTGCAGGCTTCCACAAATGCCGGAGCGGTCAGCATCACCAGCGGCGGCCCCCTCACGAAGGTGGAGACCACACCGGATCTGAACTGCGCGGTCGATCACGTCGCCGACAGCGAAGGCGAGTTCTACGATGACACAGCTTGCGGCACCTTCGTCACCGACGGCACCAGCCTGTACGGCCCGGCCGACGTCCCCGCCGGAAGTAGCGCCACCGGCGTCACCGGCTATGTCGACTGGACACCGGTGTCCCAGACCGGACCCACCGGAACGGGCACGGGGGCTGACCCGTTCACCATCGTCACCACCGTCACCGGCGGCCCCTTCACCGTCGTCCAGACCGACACGTATGTGCTCGGCCAGGAGTCGTACACGACCTCGGTCCAGGTGCACTCCAGCACGGCAGTGAATGCGACCGTGTACCGCGCCGCTGACTGCTACCTGCAGGGCAGTGACGACGGGCTCGGCATGCTCGGGTCGGGCAACGCGCCGACCTGCAAAGCCGAACCCGGTTCGACCGATCCGAACCGGATCGAACAGTGGTACCCGCTGACCCCGGGAAGCAACTACATCGTGGACGGCTACGACGAGGTGTGGACCGCAGTGGGCTCGATGCAGCCATTCCCAAACACGGTCCTGACCGACGACGGGGGTGATCCCTACGACAACGGAGCCGGGCTGAGCTGGTCCAAATCGATCGCAGCCGGTGGGACGGCAACCGTCGCCCACCTGACCGTGTTCTCGCCCGAAGGAATCTCCCCGGTCGTGGTGACCAAGGCCGTGACTCCGTCGACCGTGGCACCAGGTGGCACCGTCCAGTACTCGATCACCCTGAACAACGCATCGCCGAATGCGGTCCCGATCTCGACGATCACCGACCATCTCCCGGATGGTTTCGGCTACGTCTCGGGATCGACGAGCGGAGTGACCACTGATGATCCAACCGTCGTAGGCCAGGATCTGACCTGGTCCGGTAGCTACTCGGTGCCCGCGGGCACGCCCGAGGCACCGGGCACGGTCACCCTGACCTTCAGCGCGACGGCCTCGACCACCGTTGGCACCTACACCAACTCCGCGTCGGCCGTCGGATCCCAAGGCGCCACGGTGATTCCCGCGACCGACACTGCACCCGTGACCGTCCGGGTGGAGTCGTCGACGACCCAGCCACCGGCGACAACCGTCGCGCCGACGACCCAGCCACCGGCGACAACGGTGGTCGTCGACGTCGGGCCCAGCGCCGCGCCACCCGCTCGCCCGGTCACCGCAGTACCGGCCTACACCGGCTGAGCCACCCCACGAACCGCTGAGAGCCCCCGGGTCGACCCCGGGGGCTCTGGCGCGTCCGCTCGATCCCGCGGTCAGTCGACCGAGGCACCGTTGCGACGCAGCCGGTTCTCGAACACCGCGCCCACCGCCAGCAGCGCCACGCCGACCAGTGCGAACACCGCCCAACCCGGCACCCCTCGCAGCGCATCCACCAGTTGGGCACCCACGAGCACGGCAAGGCTGACCCCGGCAACACGGATCAGCGCGAGTTGCCGCAGTCGTAGACCGGCCAACAACCCCACGGTCACGATCGCGATCAACAGCACCGGACGCAGCGTGTTCGGGTCACCCAGTGCCGTGAGAACCGCCGGAACGGCAGCGAAGGCGAGTGCGACTCCGTAACGCTCCCACGAACCCGCGGTGGGATCGTTCGCGCTCGCCCGCCATTGGAACCAGCCGAGCAGCGCCGCCAAGGGAAGCATCCAGACGTCCGGGCCGGTGACACTCCAGTGAGCGAACGTCGACCACCAGCCGAGCATCCATGCGATCACGGCGCCGGTCTGCATCGCGGCACTCTTCTGCCAGTTCCCCAGCAACAGGAACACCGCGAACAGCATGCCGCCACCGACCGCGGTGACCGCGAGTGACGGGGCGTCGGCGAACGCCGCGCGCTGCACGGCGAACAGGTCGATGAATGCCAGCACCATCGTCAACCACGACAACGCCGCCGCGGTGCCACCGAGTCGTCGTGCCCGTGCCATCGTGCCGAGCACCACCGACGCGACGCTGAACCCGATGAGCAACGACGCACGCAGCGTGGCGTCGAAGAGTTCCCAGTTGACCGCGACGAAGCTCACGGCCGCCGCGGCGAGGCTCGCCACTCCGAGTCCGAGAATCAGGTTCCGGACGTCGATCTCGACCCGGCGGGTGCGCGCCGGTTGCGTCGGCGAGATGGCCGGCGGGGGTGGGGGTGGCGCCGCTCCAGAGGAAGTCGTCGGTGGCATCGTCCACCACGGCGGTGGGCCCACCGAAGGCGGAGGGGGCAGGTGGGCGAAGCGGGGATCGTTTCCGAACGGTTGCGTTGACATGTCCCCACGATGAACCGGATCCGACGTCTCGACCATCGGGGAAATCCCCCAAACACGAGGAAGTCCCCAGAGCCCACGCTGCGGCGAGGTCACAAGGCGGACAGGTCACGAGGCGGGCAGGTCACGTCTCGTCCGGCTGCCAGATGAGCTTCGCCCACTTGTCCTGTACCCGGTGGCGCCAGGCGGACTCCCTGTCCGCTCCTTGGTCTGATGTGCTCGCCGACGCATCCTCGATAGCACCGGGCTCGCCGCAGGTCGGCTCCGAATAGGCTCTCGGACGTGATCACAGACGATCCTGTGCAGGGCAACGCCGCGCCGTGACCGGTGCCGTCGCCCACGTGAGATCCGACGCAGACGACAGCGACGAGGCCGATTCGCCCGCGGCGCTCGACCGACCGACCACGCGAGGAGCGATCCGCCGTTGGGCGCCGGCCGCCGCCGCGTACCTGGCATGCACCCTGTGGCTGACCCGCGGCGTGTGGCGCCATCCCACGA
>JBIQML010000562.1:0-3489 GCA_044463405.1 Nakamurella lactea
GGCCGGGCGGCGGCCATGGCCGCGGTGGCGTCGCCCATCCCCGGGCCGATCTCCAGCACCAGCGGCGCGGCGCGGCCGAACAGGGCCCGCTGGTCGATGCCGGAATCCACCTCCGGCCGCTCCACCAGCCAGCTGCCGGCGTGCGCCTCCCAGGCCCGGCGCTGCACGTCGTTCATCCGGCCGCCCCGGGGGGCGAAGCTGACGATCGGGCGCCGCGCCGGATCCCCCTCGGAGTCGTGGGTGTCAGGGCGCGCCATGGCGCGTGCCGGCACCCACGACTCGGAAGCAGGGGGTTCAGGCATCCCGGCGCCGCAGCATGACCAGGGCGATGATCCACAGCACCACGGCGGTGCCGGCGAACACCAGCAGGCCCTCCACCGGGGTCGGCCCACCGGTGGACGGTGGCCCGCCGAAGGCGGCGCCTATGCCTCCGGCCGGAGTGATGAACGCGGTCCCGGCGGTGAACGGCAGCCACGGGCCGACCTTCGGTCCCACGGTCGGGATGAACGAGATCAGGCTCTCTGCCAGCATCGCCCAGACCAGCAGGATCGCGATCGCCCCGGCCGACTGCCGGATCAGCGTGCCGACCGCGAGGGCGATGATCGCGGCGATCGGGAACAGCGCGATGTTGCCCAGCACCACGCGCCAGTCCTCACCGGTGACCAGTTGCAGCGGCCGGTCGGGCGACGACGCCAGCGCCTTGGTCAGGAAGAACGCGGCGAACGCGCTGACGGCGGCCACCACCGCGGCCAGCACGGCCAGCAGCACCGTCTTGGCCAGCAGCACGGCGGCCCGGTTCGGCACCGCCAGGAACGAGGCCCGGATCGTGCCGAACCGGTACTCGGTGGTCATGGCCAGCGCGGCCAGCACCATGATCACGATGATGCCGAACTGCAGCCCGAACTGGGAGGTGAAGGGCGAGGCCTGCTGGCCACCGTCGGCGAGACCGAAGATCAGCCCGAACAGCAGGGCGACGACCAGCACCAGGGCGAGGCACCAGTACGGAGAGCGGGTGGAGAACAGCTTGATGCGTTCGACGGCGAGCAGCGTCATCGCCCGTCACATCCCTTCCGAGGTCGTGGAAACCGGTGTGGCGGTGGCCGCCGCGTACGGGTCGGCGACGCCGCCGTCCGGGGGAGCGCCGGGATCCCAGTGGCTGGCGAACTCGGCCGACTGGCCGGTCAGCTGCATGAACGCCTGCTCCAGCGATCCGTTCTGTGGCGACAGCTCGTGCAGCGGGATGCCGGCGGAGGCGGCCAGCTCACCGATCTGCTCGATGGCGATGCCCGTCACGGTCAGCGCCCCGGCAGTGCCGGCAGTGCCGGCAGTGCCGGCGGGGGCTGCAACACCGGTTCGAACTCCGTCACCGACGCCGTCCGCCGCGCTGACGGTGGCACCCGGCTGGCGGCCGAGCAGCTCACGCAGCTCCGGCAGCCGCGGCGAGCGCACCCGCACCGTCGAGCTGGTCGCCGCCGCGATGAACTCCGGCGTCGGTGCGTCCGCGATCAGCTTGCCCTTGCCGATCACCACCAGGTGATCTGCGGTCTGGGCCATCTCCGAGAGCAGGTGGCTGGACACCAGCACCGTGCGACCCTGGGCTGCCAGCCGCCGCATGAACGTGCGGATCCACAGGATCCCCTCCGGGTCCAGCCCGTTCACCGGCTCGTCGAACAGCAGCACCTGGGGGTCGCCCAGCAGCGCACCCGCCAGCCCGAGTCGCTGCTTCATGCCCAGCGAGAATTGCCCGGCGTTCTTGCCGGCCACCTCGTGCAGGCCCACCAGGTCGAGCACCTCGGTCACCCGGGAAACCGGCAGGTGGTTCGACCGGGCCATCCACCGCAGGTGCGAGCGCGCCGACCGGTTCGGGTGGATCCAGTTCGCGTCCAGCAGGGAGCCCACCCTGGTCAGCGGGTTCGGCAGCGAGGTGTACGGGTTGCCCTCGATCAGCGCGCTGCCCGACGTGGGGTTGTCCAGCCCGAGGATCATCCGCATGGTGGTGGACTTGCCGGCACCGTTCGGGCCCAGGAAGCCGGTGACGGTGCCCGGCCGGACCGTGAAGGTCAGATGGTCGACGGCCACGGTCTTGCCGAAGACCTTGGTCAGATCTCGAACCTCGATCATCGGCGCGCCCCCAGGCGGGCGGCCGCGTCAGCGGGCGGAGTGTGGTCGGTGTCGGGCACGGGTCGGTCCCTTCCGGTGCGGGTGATGCGGGCGTCACGGTCCGGCGTTCATTGTCCGGGCTACGGCGCCGTAGCGGTGACGGGGTCGGCGACAGCCACCCGGACCTCAACCGGACCGCGCACTGCCGATCACCAGGGTGCCCGTCACGGGCGCCGTCGTGCCACCCCGATCGCGCGCTTTCGGGGTGGATTCCGGGTTTGCCCTGGCTGCCCCCGGGCGGCCCGCACCCCCGGGCGCTACAGCGCGACGTCGTCGAGCCCGAGCTCGGCCAGCCGCCGATGCCGCTCCGTGCGCGCGGCGGCGGCGTGGCTGGTGGCGCCCAGCTCGGGGTACCGGGCGCGCATCGTGTTCGCCGAGGTCCCCACCGGCCCCGCTTACATGGACGGGCAGCAGCCCCCCTGGCAGCCGAAGAGTTCCGTGGTCTCCCTGTCCTACGACGCCGAGTCGGGCCGCGCGCCGCTCACCGATGATCTGGTGGTGGACATCATCTCCTCGATCGCCATGCCCCAGTGCGGGATGGACTACCTGGTCGCCATGAGGGAGAGCCAGATGAACGCCGACATCAACGGTGACGGCCACGTGACCACGCAGGAAGAGATGGCTGCCGTGATCCAGGGCGGCCGCTGACCGAGAAACCGGCCGACGCCGGCGGCCGCCTACCGGAGCAAGCGGCCGCTGGCGGTACAACCGGCCGACGCCGGCGGCCGCTCACCTCGGGACAGCGTTGAGAGCGAAATTTCTCGCAGGTCACGGCGATCATGATGCGCGTTTGTGCACGTCGCGCCGATCAAGATCGCGACGAACCGCGAATCCTTACCCGACGCACCGGGGCCGGCAAGCCCGGTCGCCGAAGGTGCCCGCGGACAACGGGCACCATGGCACGATCGGGGGCGTTCGAATCGGGCCCACGCCCGGACCGCGATTCGACCGGGCCGCACGGCGTCGCGGGCAGCCCGGGGAAGGGGGCACACCGTGCCGGTGCCAGGACCGCTGTCGGCGGCCGTCGCCCAACTGTGCACCGCCCTGCTGCCCCAGGTCGCGCCGCGCACCGCCGCCGGCATCCGGCAGGTGCTGGCCCGGCTGGACGCCCCGCTGCAGGTGGCGGTCGCTGGGCGGATCAAGGCCGGAAAGTCGACGCTGGTCAACGCGCTGATCGGGCGGCGCATCGCACCCACCGACGTCGGGGAGTGCACCCGGCTGGTGACCCGGTTCCGGTACGGCACCGTGGACCGGCTTGAGGTCGTCTACCGGGACGGCCGGCGCGACACCAAGCCGCTTGCCCCGGACGGCGGCATCCCCGCGGACCTG
>JBIQML010000563.1:0-3483 GCA_044463405.1 Nakamurella lactea
CCACCATCAGTGCGAACAGCGTCGCCGCCGGCGCGATGATCAGCACGATCTGGCCGGCTCGATCCTGCGCGACGAAATGCCGGGCCGCGGCCTGCGCGGCGCACGATGCGGCCAGCAACTCCGACTCCAGCGCGCGCGACCACACGGTCGCCCAGGCGAGCGGCTCGGAGTCCGGCCCGACCGGGCCCGCCGACGCCGCGGGCATCACGATCACCGCGTCCAGTCCGACCAGGTCGCGCTCGGCACCCGCCACCAGGTTTGCCGGTGACGGTCCGACCGGCCGGACCGCGAGCCGGTGGCCCGCCCGACCCAGCCGCTCGGCCAGCAGTGCGGCACCCGTGCCCGTGCCGCCGACGATCAACACCCGACGAGGACCCCCGGGTGCAGAAGGGCCGGTCGGATCCGTGCCGGTACCGTCCGTTCCCTCGGCGTCAGGAGGGTCGGCGGTGGCATCGTCGCCGCCGGCCGCATGCCTGCCGCGTCGACCGGACTGGTTGGCCGGGTCGGTCCCGTCCGCGGCACACGGGTCGGTCTCACGGGCAGCGGCCGGGTGGCCCCGTGGCGGTGGCGGCGGCAAGGGCGTGCGGGGCGTCGGCACCGCCACGGGGGGTGCCGCCCCGGTGCTGGGCCGTACCCCGGTACTGGGCCGTGCCCCGGTGCTGGGCCGTACCCCGGTGCTGGGCCGTGCCCCGTTCGCCGCCGGCCGCGCCCCGGTCGGAACCCCGTCACCGCCAACGTCGCCACCCCCGTCACAGCCGCCGTCGCTGTCGAACGGTGGCCTGGGCATGGGGGTCATCGGGGGCAGGGCCGGCAGCGGGGTCAGGGTGGGCAGCGGCGGCAGGCCGAGTTCGTCGCCGGTCGATCCGGCGCTGGGCGCAGCGCCCGACGCCGTCGGTTCCGAGTCGGAATTCACGAAGGTCAACAGCATCCCCGAGTTCGTCATGCCGGACGGCGGCCGCGCGTCCGATTGTTGCACGCCCGGCCCGTACGTCCGACCTCGGTCCGAGGGGCCGACGTACCGGGGCGCCGACGCCGGGTGACCACGCTCCGGTCGGCTAACGTGGCGGCCGTGGCCAAGAAGACCAAGCATCGCGGCGGCGCCGCGGACGCGTCCGGATCGAGCGCCGGGACGATCAACCCACGCCAGCCATGCCCGTGCGGCTCCGGCCGCCGTTACAAGGCCTGCCACGGGGCGGTGGACGCCGCGGACATGATCGTCGCCCGGCCGTTCGAGGGGCTGACGGGTGAGGTCGAGCTCATCGCGCTGCGCGAGTTCGTGCCGTCCGCGACCGCGACGCTGCAACTGCGCGAGACCACCGACCAGACGCCAGTGATCACCCTCGGCAGCGTACTGCCGGGCGCCGCGGCGGCGCTGACCCGCAGCGACGGCGCCGTGCTGCTCGGCACCCAGGTGCAGACCCACTCCGGCGACCTGTCCCGCGATCTCGCCGCGGCGCTGGAGTGGGCGCTGGAGGCCGAGCCGTCCAGCGTGCTGCCCACCGTCGGCCGGGCCAGCATCGGGAACCGGCTGCAGAATCTGCTGGCCGCCGAGCCGATCGATGTCACGGTGCATCCCGACTTCGCCTGGTGGCTGGAGGAGCAGCCCGAGCCGGGCAGCGAGCTGGCGACCACCCTGGAGCGGGCCAACGCGGCCGTCATGCCGACCGCGCGGCTGGCCGACCTGGCGGGCGCCTACTGGGTGGACACCGGCGAGAAGGCGCACCTGCGCTGGGTTCGCGGCGAGGAGGAACCGGCCCTGATGGCCGCCATGGCGCGGCTGGCCGCCGCCGACACCCTGGACCTCGGGGAGGGCTCGCGCTACGTCGGTTCGTTCCGGGCGCACGGCCGGCTGGTGCCGGTGTGGGACCTGGACCGGGAGGCGCACCACTCCGAGTGGGAGGCGCCCGCGGCCGAGTTCGGCAAGCGCCTGACCGAGGCGCTGGCGGTGGATGCCCCCCTGACCTCCGCCGAACGGCGCGCGCGGGACGGCATCCTCGGTCGCCAGTTCACCCTGCGGTGACGGGATCCCGGTGACCAGTACCGCCGCCACCGGTCTGCGGGTGCTGGCCGCGCCGGACAAGTTCCGCGGCACCGCCACCGCCCCAGAGGTCTGCGCCGCCATCGCCGCGGCGGCCCGCTCCGCCGGAGCGGTCTGCCGCGAGCTGCCGCTGGCCGACGGCGGGGAGGGCACGCTGGACGTGTTCGGCGGGGCGAACCGCCAGGCTGAGGTGACGGGACCCCTGGGACGGCCGGTGACCGCTGGGTGGCGCCTGGACGGCGACCGCGCCGTGATCGAGATGGCCGCCGCCTCCGGGCTGCTGCTAGCCGGCGGCGCCGAGGGCAACGATCCGATGGCCGCGACGACGATCGGGACCGGGGAGCTGATCGCCGCCGCGCTGGCCCGGGGCGCGCGCGACATCCTGGTCGGCGTGGGGGGTTCGGCCACCACCGACGGCGGCGCCGGTGCCCTGTCCGTACTCGCCCCGGACGGCGGCCCGGACGGCGCCCCGGACGGCGCCCCGAACGGCGGCCCGCGCGCGCTGCCCCCTGGTGTCCGGCTCCGGGTGTGCGCCGACGTACGAACCAGGTTCCTCGACGCGGCAACGATCTTCGGGCCGCAGAAGGGGGCAACCCCGGAGCAGATCGTCGAGCTGACGGCACGCCTGGCGGCCCTGCGGGAGCACTACCGGGAGCGCTTCGGCGTCGACGTGCAGGCGATCGAGCGGTCCGGAGCGGCCGGCGGGCTGGCCGGCGGCCTCGCCGCCATCGGTGCCGACCTGGTGGACGGGTTCGGCACGCTGGCCGCCGAGGCCGGGCTGGACCGGGCGCTGGCCGACGCCGACCTGGTAATCACCGGCGAGGGCCGGTTCGACGCGCAGTCGCTGGACGGCAAGGTGACCGGCGAGGTCATCACCCGCGCCCGGTCACGGAACCTGCCGGTGCTGGTGATTGCGGGCGCGGCCGACCCGTCGGTGGCGGTGTCGCCCGGGGTCACCGTCACCGCCTTGGTGGACCTGTTCGGAATCGACGCCGCCCTTGCCGATACCGCCGGCTGTGTCCAGCGCGCCACGGCCGGGTACCTGCAGGGCCACCTCCACGGCGAGCCAGCACGGTAGGCGGCAGCCGCCCCGAGCGGGGCAGGATGTACCCATGCCACAAGCCAGTGCCGACGTCGCCGCCGCCACCCCGGACGGTTCCGACGCACCCCCGACCCCCTTCCACGACCTGGACGCCTACGTGGCGTTGCGCCGGCAGGGCGGCATCGCGCTGTCCCCGGACGGCAGCAGGCTGATCGCCGTCGCCAGCGAACTCGACGCCAAGCGGACCGGATACGTCTCGGCGCTCTGGGAGGTCGACACCACGGGGGACCGGCCGGCCCGCCGGCTGACCCGCTCCGCTCCCGGCGAGGGGGCCCCGGCGATCCTGCCGGACAACGCGGTGCTCTTCGTGTCCGAGCGGCCCGACCCGGCGGCCGGATCCGAC
>JBIQML010000564.1:0-3473 GCA_044463405.1 Nakamurella lactea
TCGGGTCCGGTGCCCAGCGTGATGGAGGTCGACCGCGCCAGCGGCAGCGCACCCACCCGGCTGCCGCCCACGAAGCTGCCGAACGTGCTTCCGAGGTCTCGGAACACCCAACCGGTGCCGGGCTCGAAGGTCAGGCTGGCGTGCGAGCGGGAGACCACCGGCGACGCCAGCGGGACGGTGGCGTCCGGATCGCGGCCGATGGTGACCGGCGAGGCCGGGTGCCGGCACCGTCCGCCGGGCCAGGAGATCGTGATGTCGGGGCTGATCATGGGGCGTCCTTACCTGGTGGGGGCCGGGGGAGGAGGTACCTGTTCGACCGGAGTGCGCCGGGTGGCATCCGTCCCGCTCGGCGACCCCGCGGTGGTCGGCGGTGTCCGGTCTCCCGCATCCCCGGGGTCGGCGGGCGCCGGTGATCCGGCCGCAGGAGGGCTTCGGGTCGGCGTCACCGTCACGGTGCGGGTGGTGGCCGCCGTCGGCCCGGAGACCGTCACGGTGACCATGCGGGTCTGCGTGGTCGCGCCGGTCACGGTGAGGACCTCGGTCCGGGCCGGCGGAGGATCGGACCGGCCGGCGGACGTTGCGAGATGCAGCGCGCCGGCGGTGACCGCGCCGGCCAGCACACCGACCGCCACCCACCAGGCGGGATGCGGTCGGCGCCTCGGAGCGGGGACGGAGGGGGCGGTGACGATACCCGCGGTGCGCGGCCCGTCCTCACCCGGCGCCGTCACCGGGGCGGCTGCCGGCCGATCCGGTCGCGGCCCGCCGCGGGAGTCCAGCGCGGTCGGTGGGGTGCCGACGGTGGCCGCCGCGTTGACCAGCAGCACCGCGGAGGCATCGTCGCCGCCGGTCTCGGCCGATGCGCGCAACCACTGCGGGAACTGCGAGGCCACCGCGCCGGGTCCGTGCTCGCGCAGCGCCCGGTGCAGGTCCGCGCCGACCTGGGTGCGCCAGTCGGCGTCGGCGAACGCATTGCCGTATCCGTCGGTGGCCAGCAGCACCCAGTGCGCGTCGAGGATCAGCGCGGTGCGCGCGGTGGTGGCGGCGTCCGCGCTGCACAGGCTGGTGGTGCGACCGGCGCTCAGCAGGGGGTCCGGTGGAACCGGCAGGGACGTGGTGCCATCGGCGTCGGCGGCGAGCACGTCACCGTCGCCGAGTTGCCAGATCCGGACTCCCTCCGGCCCGGCCAGCGCGGCGATGAGGGTGGATCCGTAGGCGACCAGCGGGTCGGGTTCTTCGCCCAGCCGGCGTCGCTCGTCCTCGGTGAAGGGCCGCCTGCGGTGATCGGCCAGAACGGTGTCCCGCCAGCGTTGCCAGATCCGCGTCCACACGGCCGGTGCATCCACCGGGTCGGCCGGCTCCGCGGTCAGCACGGACAGCGCGGCGTCCACCGCCGCGCGAGCCCCGAGCCCGGACCTGACGTAGCGGGCACCACCGTGGCCGTCGGCCACCGCGGCCACCACCGACCCGGTCCGCGGCCCGGCGACGATGGTGCGGGTGGCGTGCGCGTCCTGGCTCACGCCGTCGGCGTGTGCCGAACCGGCGGCTCCGGCGGAGATCGACGTCCAGCGGCCGGTCACCAGATCACCTCGGCGTCCGTCACCTCGGGGCGCGCCAGGTCGGACGGCGTCGGCGCCACCGGCAGCACCGTGGAGGCCGCCAGCGCGACCTGGGTGCCGGCCCACTGCAGGCCGCGCACCAGCTGTTCGGGATTGGACGCCGACAGCGGCCGCACGTCCGGGTCGCCGATGAACCGGTGCAGGGCATCGGTGTCCGCGTCCCGCCCGATCGCTACGGCCATCCGAACCGACCGGGCCCCCCACGGCAGCGCCGTCAACCGCTGCAATGCCGCGTCCATGTCGTCGGTGGGCATCCCGTCGGAGAGCACGACCAGCGCCGGCGGGGCCGCACGCTCCGGCATCGCGGGCGGCGAGAGCGCCCCGGCCGCCAGGTCGATCGCCGCCCCCAGATCGGTGTAGCCGGCCGCTGTCAGGTCGGTCCATTGCACCTCATCCGGCCGGGTGGGGTACGGCAGGTGCCAGCGCGCGCCGGTGGAGAACGCGATCACCCGCATCAACAACTCGGTGTGCGGGTTGCGGGCGGCGACCTCGGACAGGTGCGGCAGCAGTTCCCGCACCGCCGTGTTCAACGCTACGATCTTGCCGGCGACCGCCATCGATCCCGAGCAGTCCACCAGGAGCAGGAAGTGCAGCGGACGTGCCGCCAGCCGCGCGCCCGGCCGCAGCGGCCCCGTCACCGCCGAACTCCGTGGATCGGGCGGTCCGGGAACTCGCCGAGCGGCGCGGAGGGAGGCGTGAGTTGCTGCAGCAGGGCAGCGTCGTGCCGCTCCGGGATGGCCGCCTGCTGACGATCGGGCCGCTGCTGGGTGAGGGCGGCCAGGGCTGGGTGCACCGCGCGAGCCCGTCCGACGGCGGCCCGGAGATGGCCGTCAAGTGGTATCGCCCGGACGTCGTCACCGGCGAGCAGATGCTCCTGGTCCGTGATCTGGTCAGCACCCCGGCGCCGTCTCCGGCGTTCCTGTGGCCCACCGACATCATCGAGCACGCAGGCGGTTTCGGCTACGCGATGCCGCTGCGGCCGGATGGTTTCCGGCCGGTCTCCGACCTGCTCACCGGCCGCGTCGACGCGCCGTTCTCCGTCGTCATCCGGCTGTGCCGGCAACTGGCCGATGCCTTCCTGCGCCTGCACGCCGAGGGTCTGGTGTACCGGGACATCAGCCTGGGCAACGTGTTCGCCGATGCGCGGACCGGCCGGGTGCTGGTCTGCGACACCGACAACGTGGGCGTGGACGGCGCGGTGCGGTCCCGGGTGCTGGGCACCAGCCGGTTCATGGCGCCGGAGATCGTCCGGGGCGAGGCCGCCCCGTCGATCGCCACCGATCTGTACTCGCTGTCGGTGCTGATCTTCTACCTGCTGATGGTGCACCACCCGCTGCTGGGCCGCAGGGAGCTGGCGTTCGCGTGCCTGGACGGGGATGCGGAGCGGTCGCTGTTCGGGACCGATCCGGTGTTCGTGTTCGATCCCTCGGACCCGTCCAACCGCCCGGACCCCGCCACCCACGGCTCGGTGCTGGTGTACTGGAACCTGTACCCGGAGTACCTGCGCGCCGACTTCGTGCAGGCATTCACCGTCGGTCTGCACGACCCGCAGGCCCGGGTGCGGGAGGGCATCTGGCGGGAGCGGATGGCCAGGCTGCTGGACACGTTGGTGGTCTGCTCCTGCGGGGCCGAGAACCCCACGGCGGCCGGCGAGCAGGTACGGTGCTGGCACTGCGGCCGGCTGACCGATCCGACCGTCAAGCTCGAGATCGACCAGCGGACCCTGGTTCTCGGCCGCGACAGGGTCGTCTATCGACATCACCTGATGCGGGACTACGACTTCGACACGGTGGTCGCGCGCATCGTTCAGCATCCGGATCGCCCCGGGGTGTGGGGGCTGCGCAACGAATCCGACTC
>JBIQML010000565.1:0-3460 GCA_044463405.1 Nakamurella lactea
TGGCAGCGGCCGGCGAGCAGGGAGTGTCCGCGGTGCTGGCGCACCTGCTGGCAGAGCTGGACATCACGCTGGCGCTGACCGGATGCCGGACCCCGGCGGACCTGGTGGTGGCGGGCGCCTGACGGAACGCCGGACGCCGCAGCCGCTGACCCGCCTGCCCGCTGCCGTGGCCCCGCGCCGTCGCCCTCGCCCGAGCCCGTTGCCCCGATCCCGATTTGCGTGCCGATCTGTCAGATGCGTGCCCTGCAGCGCACGCGAATCGCGATTCGGCACGCGGATCGACCACTTGGGACGCAGTTCACATTGCGCAATTTTGCGCAGTGAGCAATTCGCCCGGTACCGTCGGTGACGTGAACGCCGAGACCACCCCGGCACCGACCGAGACTCCCGAACCGGATGCCGGCCTGCGCGAGCGCAAGAAGGACGCCACCCGCAGGGCGCTGGCCGAGCGGGCCCTGGAACTGGCCATCGAGCGCGGTTATCACGGCTTCACCATCGCCGACCTGGTCGCCGACGTGGGCGTGTCCCGGCGCACCTTCTCCAACTACTTCGCGGGCAAGGCCGAGGCCATCGCCGCCGTCACCGACGGATGGCTGGACGACGTGCTCGCCGCGATTCGCTCCGCACCCGACGACGCGAGCCTGTCGGACGTGCTACAGACCGGACTGATCGCCGTCGCCCGGCAGGGCACCGCGCGGTGGGGGACCCTGCAGCCCCTGATGGACGCAGAACCCGACCTGGCCGCGCAGATGCTGGCCGGGGACGAGGCCGTGGTGGACGTGATCGCCGAGGAGGTGGCCACCCGCTCCGGCCTGCCCACCGACGACATCCGGGTCCGGCTGCTCGCCGCGTTCGCCGTCACCGCCGGCCGCGAGGTGTTGACCCGCTGGGCGTCCGCCGGGCGGGCCGGCGGCGACACCGCGCTCGCCGGACTGCTGGAGTCGGCCTTCTCCATCATCGACATCTCCCGGCTGACCGGACCACCGACCAACTGACCCCACACCAGTCGCATCGACGGTCGCCCGCCCGCCGCGCGGATGACCACGCTGCAACGAACGGATCGAGGACGTTTCCCATGGCACGCCTGCTGTATCGCATCGGCCGCTTCGCCGCCCGCCGCCGCCGGGCGGTGCTGGCCGCCTGGCTGGTCGCCCTCGTCGGGCTCGGCGGCGCCGCGCTCGGCCTGTCCGGCACCATGACGGACTCGTTCTCCATCCCCGGCACCCCCGCGCAGAAGGCCATGGACCAGTTGGCCGCGAAGATGCCGTCCGCGGGCGGCGCCACCGGCCGCATCGTGTTCGCCGCGCCGCAGGGGCACGAGATCACCGAGACCGGCTACCAGCAGGCGATCTCGTCCATGCTGGCCGAGACCTCGGAGCTGCCCTCGGTGGTGGGCGTGGTCGACCCGGCCACCGCCAAGGCGATCTCGGCGGACGGCAGGGTAGCCATGGCGCAGGTGACCTTCACGGGGCAGATCACCGAGATCCCCGAGAGCACCCAGGATTCCATCGCCGACCTGGCTGACCGGGCCTCCGTGGACGGCATGACGGTCGACCTGTCCGGCGCCGCCATCAAGCAGATGCCAGCCATCGGCTCCACCGAGGGCATCGGCGTGATCGTGGCGCTGGTGGTGCTGCTGCTGACCTTCGGGTCGGTGGTGGCGGCCGGGCTGCCCCTGCTGACCGCGCTGATCGGCGTCGGGGTCGGAATGGCCGGCATCCTGCTGGTCTCCGGTTTCGTGCAGATGTCGTCCACGGCGCCGATCCTCGCCCTGATGCTGGGCCTGGCGGTCGGCATCGACTACGCGCTGTTCATCGTCAACAGGCACCGTCGCCAGCTCCGCGAGGGCATGGACGTGCAGGAGTCGATCGCCAGGGCGGTCGGCACCGCCGGCTCGGCGGTGGTGTTCGCCGGGTTGACCGTGGTGATCGCGCTGGCCGCGCTGTCGGTGGTCGGCATCCCGTTCCTGACCATCATGGGCATCGCGGCCGCGGCCACCGTGGTGATGGCCGTGCTCATCGCCATCACCCTGGTGCCCGCGCTGCTGGGCTTCGCCGGCCTCCGCGCCCTGCGCCGGGCGGACCGGCCGGGCGCCGCCGGCGGACGGCACCGTCGCCGAGGCGACGGTGCCCCCGAGGCGCGCGATTCCGGCAGCGGTGCGGCCGCGGGATCGGCGCAGGCCGCAGAGAACGGCAACCGGTGGAGCAGGCTGGTCACCCGCCGGCCGGTGGCCATGCTGGTGTCCGGGGTGCTGGTGCTCGGTGTGCTGGCGGTGCCGGCGTTCTCGCTGCGGCTTGGCCTGCCCGACGACGGGACGGCCGCCCCGAGCACCACCCAGCGGCAGGCCTACGACGAGATCGCGAGCTCGTTCGGCCCCGGGGCCAACGGCCCGCTGATCGTCACCGTGGCACCGGACGACCCGGCCGCGCTGAAGCCGGCGATGGGCGCCACCGTCGCGGCGGTCTCCCGGATGCCGGGCGTCGTCAACGCGGCCCCGGCCGGGGCCAGCAGCGACGGCACGTTGGGCGCGATCCAGGTGATCCCGTCCACCGGTCCGGGGGACGGGGCCACCGACCAACTGGTGCACACCATCCGCGATGCTGCGACCGGGCTGGAGTCGTCGGCGCACGCCGAGATCTCCGTCACCGGTCAGACCGCCCTGCAGATCGACGTGTCCGAGAAGCTCTCGCAGGCCCTGCCGATCTACCTGGCCATCGTGATCGGGCTGGCGCTGATCCTGCTGCTGGTGGTGTTCCGCTCGCTGCTGATCCCGCTGAAGGCGGCCGCCGGGTTCCTGCTGACCATCGCGGTCAGCTTCGGGATGGTGGTGGCCGTGTACCAGTGGGGTTGGCTGGGCGGGCTGTTCGGCGTGGACACTCCCGCACCGGTGATCAGCTTCCTGCCGATTCTGCTGATCGGCGTGCTGTTCGGGCTGGCGATGGACTACGAGGTCTTCCTGGTGTCCGGGATGCGCGAGTCCTGGGCGCACGAGGGGTCCAAGGTCGGCACCCGCGGTTCGGCCGTCGCATCGGTCCGGCAGGGCTTCTCGGCGGGATCGCGGGTGGTGACGGCGGCGGCGATCATCATGGCCAGCGTGTTCGGAGGCTTCATCATGGCGCCCGATTCGATCATCGCCTCGATCGGCTTCGCGCTGGCAGCGGGCGTGCTGGTGGACGCTTTCGTGGTGCGGATGACGCTGGTGCCGGCCGTGATGGCGATGCTCGGGCGGCACGCCTGGTACCTGCCGCGCTGGCTGGATCGGATCCTGCCCAATGTGGACATCGAGGGTGCCGCGCTGACCGAGGCCGAGCCGGCGAAGCGCGAACTGGCCGGCGTCTGAGCCGCCCGCCCGGCGCGGCAGCGCGTCGTGCGGACGCGGTGGCGGCGCTGCTAGCCTGACGCCTTGGAGGCGTGTCCGAGTGGCCGAAGGAAGCCGCCTTGAAAGCGGCCAGGTGTAACA
>JBIQML010000566.1:0-1038 GCA_044463405.1 Nakamurella lactea
GGCTGCGATCCCACTGGATCCTGCTGGTGATGATGCTGGTGCTGTTCGGCATGTTGATGACGGTCTACGGGTACCTGCACGACTCACCGGGATCGACGGCCCCACCGCCGCCGAGCGCTCCGGGGCCGACCGCCTTGCGCTCGGGTGGCCCGGTGATCGACGCGGGCGGGCCGCTCACCCCCGGGGCGCGGCCGGCCCGGCACACCATCGCCCTGACGTTCGACGACGGACCGGGTCCCGATACCGGCGCGATCCTGGATGTGCTGCATCGCTACCACGTAGCGGCCACCTTCTTCGTGATCGGCGAGAACGCTGCCGAACACCCCGCGTTGCTGCGACGCATCCTGAACCAGGGCTCGGAGATCGGCCTGCACGGCTTCACCCACCGCGCGCTCGGGACCCTGCCGGCCTGGCAGCAGAGCCTGGAGCTGGCGCAGACCCAGTACGTGGTCGCGGCGGCGACCGGATCCACCACGAACCTGCTGCGGCTGCCGTACTCGGGGGGCCCGGAGAGCATCGACACCGATGAGGTCACCGCGATGTCGCGCGCCGGCAACTACCGGGTGGTCTTCGCCGACCTGAACACCTCGGACTGGACACAACCGGGGGCCGCCGCCGTCGCCGCGGCCGCCATGCCTCACGACGGTTCGGGCGCGATCGTGCTGCTGCACGACGGCGGCGGCGACCGCAGCGAGACCGTGGCTGCCCTCACCCGCCTCATCCCCCGGCTGCAGGCCGCCGGATACACCTTCACCACCGTGAGTGACGCCGTTGGCGTTCCGGGCGCGATGCATCCAGCGGGACTGTCCGAGCGAGCGCGCGGCTGGGTGACGATCTGGGTGATGCGGATCAGCCAGATCTTCGTGCCGGTGCTGACATGGGTGACGATCGCGCTGACGGCGCTGTGCCTGCTGCGCCTCGCCCTGGTGATCCCCTTCGCGCGCAGCCACTACTGGCGCACGGTGCGGACTCCGTCGGCGGGCTGGGAGTATGCGCCGTCCGTCACCGTGGTGATTCCCGCCTACAACGAGGAGGTCG
>JBIQML010000566.1:1048-3457 GCA_044463405.1 Nakamurella lactea
CAGCCTCGGTCCGATCGGTGGCGGCTAGCAACTACCCCGATTTGGAGATCCTCGTCGTCGACGACGGATCGACCGATCGCACCGCCCTGCGCGTCAAGGAACTGGGATTGCCCGGCGTTCGCGTGATCAGCCAGCCCAACCGCGGCAAGGCCGCCGCACTGAACACCGGCATTGCCGCCGCCACCGGGGAATTGCTGGTGCTGATCGACGGCGACACCGTGTTCGCCGCCGACACCGTCCTGCGCCTGGTGTACGCGATGGCCGACCCCTCCGTCGGAGCGGTCGCCGGAAACACCAAGGTGGGCAACCGGCGTGGACTGATCGGCAAGTGGCAGCACGTGGAATACGTCCTCGGGTTCAACCTGGATCGACGCATGTTCGACGTGCTGCAATGCATGCCGACTGTGCCCGGCGCCATCGGCGCCTTCCGGCGCGAGGTGCTCGACCGGGTGGGCGCCGTGCCACTCGACACGCTGGCCGAGGACACCGACCTGACCATGGCGATCTGCCGGGCCGGGTATGAGGTGCGCTACGAGCCGGATGCCATCGCCTGGACCGAGGCACCGGCGACGTTGGGGCAGCTGTGGCGGCAGCGGTACCGGTGGTGCTTCGGAACGCTGCAGGCGATGTGGAAGCATCGGCGGGCGATCGTGGAACGCGGCCAGGCCGGCAAGCTGGGCCGTCGGGGACTGCCGTACATGATGCTGTTCCAGGTGCTGCTGCCGCTGCTCGCGCCGTTGATGGACCTGTTGCTGGTCTACCAACTGATCGTCCGAACCTCACCCGTCGTCGTCGGCGCCTGGGTCGGATTCATGGTCCTGCAACTGTTGTGCACCGTTTACGCATTCCGGCTTGACAATGAGCCATTGCGCCCGCTGTGGGTCGTGCTCACGCAACCGATCGTCTACCGGCAGGTCATGTATCTGGTCGTGGTGCAGTCCGTGGTCAGCGCCCTGGGCGGGGTACGCCTGCGGTGGCACAAGCTGCGCCGGACCGGGGACCTGGACGCCGTTCCCGCTCCGGACGCTCGCCCGGCATAGCACGCACCTCCTCGTCGACCTGACCCGAGGCGTCCGGCCGGTACAGTGGGCCACCGTGACCGCCTTGCAGCAGCAGATCATCGCCGAGTTGGGCGTCCGTGCGGACATCGACCCGGCCGCCGAGGTCGAGCGCCGGGTGCGGTTCCTGGTCGATTACCTGGCGAGCACCCCCGCCCGCGGTTTCGTCCTGGGCATCAGCGGCGGGCAGGACAGCACCCTGGCCGGCCGGCTGGCGCAACTGGCCGTGCAGCGGTGCCGGGCCGAAGGGCGGCAGGACGCGCTGTTCGTGGCGGCTCGGCTGCCCTACGGCACCCAGGCCGACGAGGACGATGCCCAGCGCGCGCTCGAGTTCATCGACGCCGACCGGGCGGTGACGGTGGACATCAGGCCGGGCACGGACGCCGTCTGCGCCGACATCGCGGCCGGCATCGCGGGCAGCGATCCGGAGGGGCTGCGGGACTTCGTGCGCGGCAACGTCAAGGCGCGGCAGCGCATGGTGGTGCAGTTCGCCATCGCGGGTCAGTGGGGCCTGCTGGTGATCGGCACCGACCACGCCGCCGAGGCGGTCACCGGGTTCTTCACCAAGTTCGGTGACGGCGCCGCCGACCTCACGCCGCTGGCCGGGCTCACCAAGCGGCAGGGCGCCGCCCTGCTGCAGCACCTGGGTGCGCCGGAGAGCACCTGGCGCAAGGTTCCCACCGCCGACCTGGAGGACGACCGGCCCGCGCTGCCCGACGAGGAGGCGCTGGGCGTGAGGTACGCCGACATCGACGACTACCTGGAGGGCGGGCGGGTGGAACCCGCTGCGGCGGAACGGATCGAGCGCTGGTACCTGGCCACCCGGCACAAGCGTGCGCTGCCGGTGGGCCCGGACGACCGGTGGTGGCGGGAGTGACGGCCCCGTCGACCACCACCATCCCGCCGGTCACCGACCAGGCCGAGCGTTTGATCGCGCTGGGAGTGCACGAGCGGTCGGGGCTGTCCGCGCGGGAGCTTCGCGACGCTGCGCGGGCGCTGCCGGACGGCGGTGACGGGCACTCCGTGCTGGCGGTCGACCCGGCCCGGGCGCCGGCGTCGGTCCTGGCCCCGATGCTGCGCCGGGCCGACAAGCCCGGATTCGTGGTCGTCGACATGGCCGACGTCGATTCCTTCGCCCCGGTCGACGGCATCGCGGTGCCGGACGGGCCCGCCTACCTCCTGCAGCAACCCGACCGGGGTGACGAGATGGCCAACTGGAGCCCGGACGAGGCGCTGCCGGCGATCCGGGCCGCCGGTCGCTCGCCGCTGCTGCTCACCGAGGGCATCTGCTGGTTGCTGCAGCAGACGGAGGCGCTGGAGCCGGGCCGCTGCTTCATGACGATCGGCTCCC
>JBIQML010000567.1:0-3453 GCA_044463405.1 Nakamurella lactea
CATCGTCGACGATGCCGCAGAAGAGCAACCCCATCGACTCGGAGGCCGTTGTCGGGCTGGCCGCGTCGTCGTCGGCGCTGAGCTCTGCGATGCTTCGTGCCATGGAGGCCGGGCACGAGCGTTCCGCGGGGGAATGGCAGATCGAGTGGCAGGTACTCCCGCAGCTGGTTGCTCTCTGCAGTTCCGCGCTGCTCACCGTCGGGACGATCGCGAACGGGCTGCGGGTGTTCCCCGACCGCATGCTCGAGAACCTGACTGCCGACGGCGGTCTGGTGATGGCGGAGGCCTACATGATGGGACTGGCGCGGACGATAGGGCGCGACGAGGCCCACGAACTGGTGTACGCGGCGGCGCAGCGGGCCAGGCAGAGCGGAGTGCCGATCCTGCAGGTCCTCCGGGACAGCAGCCCGGAGCACGTCAGGGCCGACATCGCCGAGATCGGACCGGACAGCTATCTCGGGGAACCGGAAGTGACCATCGCGGCGGCCCTTTCGCTGTGGAACCTCGCCCAGGGGCGCGGGTCCGCCGGAGATGACGGATGACGCGCCCGGACCGACCGTCCGGTCGAGTCACGATCGCCGATGTGGCTGCGCGAGCCGGCGTGACATCGGCGGTGGTGTCGCGACTGATCAACAATCGGCCGAACCTGTCGATCCGGCCCGACACCAGGGCCCGGATCCTGTCGGCGATCGACGAGCTGGGCTACCGTCCGAACGCCGCCGCGCGCAGCCTGAGCCGGTCCAAGACGGATGCCTACGGGTTGATCATCCCCGACTTCGACAACCCGGTGTACGCGAAGATCATCGAAGGCGCAGAGTCAGCGGCCGTCGCCATGGGGTGCGTGCTGTTGACCGGCAGCACGGTCGGATCCGGATTGTCTGCCGCACACTACATCGACCGTCTCGGCAACGGCAGGGTCGACGGACTGCTGCTGGCCGGGACGGAGGCCGGTGGACCGTTCAACGACCAGTACTCCTCCGCGTCGGTTCCGTTCCTCATGGTGAACCGCAGGGCGCCTGGGGTGGACAGGTACATCGTGCTCGATGACGAGGGCGCGGCCTCCCTCGCGGTCTCCCACCTGGCCAGCCTGGGGCACACCAGGATCGCGCACATCGCGGGTCCGGGCCGTGCGGACACCGCGCAGCGCAGGCTGGCCGGTTATCGCCGCGCGATGGCCGAGGCCAGCCTCCCGGTCTCGCGCGCCGACGTGGTCAGCGGTGACTTCAGCCCGTCAGGCGGGATGCTCGCCATGGAACGGTTGCTGTCGCTGCCGGACCCGCCGACCGCTGTCTTAGTCGCGAGCATCGCGTCGGCCATCGGCGCGTTGCATGCGGCGACCTCCCAGGGGGTCGAGGTGCCCGCAGGGGTATCGGTGGTGGCCGTGCACGACCTGCCGCTCGCCGCGTACCTCTCGCCGCCGCTGACCACCGTGCGGATGCCGCTGTCCGAGCTGGGGGCGCGCGGGCTGCAGATGCTGGCAGCGACGTCACCCGATGCGGCCGTGACCGAGGTCTTCGGCGGGCCGATGCAGTTGATCCTGCGGGAGTCGACGGCACCGCCGCGACGGACCCGCCGTCCCTCGGCCCATTCCGACAGGAGCACCTGATGAGCCAGCACCGTTCACCGGCCGCCTTGAAGGTCGACGTCCTCGCTCACTCGGAGACATTCGGCCGGCGGATCCGTCAGGATCCCTTCGACCAGCTCGGTGTTCCGACCCAGGATCTGGTACTGGAGGCCCTGGCGAGGGGTCGGCGGGATGTCGCGACGGATCTCGCCGAATACATGCTCGAGGAATTCGAGATCCTCTTCGAGAGCGTGCTCAACGGGTGGCTCCGGCAACTGATAGAGCATGCCGTGCAACGGTTGGGCACCGCGGGCCTCGATACCCTGCTGCGGGTTCCCGGCAAGCACGCCTGGCAGGCGCTCTTCGGCGTCGGCAAGGTGTTCCAGGCGGACGCCATCGCCGCGATAGGCGCCGGGGACGTCGACGGCGCTCGCCTGCTGCTCGATCACACCCGGCGGGTCTTCAAGACCATCAACGACGAGACGGTCCGGTTCATCCAGGACCTGCTCACCGTGCTGGACGAACGCTGGGGCGAGGACGCACCCGTCGCCGCGATGCGCGGTCCCTACGAGACCATCTGGCGCGGGCGCTATCGCACCTGGAACGACCTGACACCCGAGGAGAAGCTCCAGCTGTCCACCGAGGGCATGCGGTCCCATTTCGGCGGGCCGCAACGGACCGGGGCATTCGAGGTCTTCGACGACGGGGATCGCTATCGGATGGAGTTCGCGGCGTGCGGGACCGGTGGCATGCTGCGCTTCGGCGATCCGGAGACCGGAGAGGGACCATGGCCGACCACCGGTGTCAGCCGAACCCCACGGCCATGGACCTGGGGGAAGACGGGCGTCCCGTGGTACTGCACGCACTGCAGCCTGTATCTGGAGCACTGGCCAGCCGAGGACTACGGGTTCCCGCTGCGGCCCGTGCTCTACGACGACGATCCGCAGAGCCCGCTGTCGACGTCGTGGTTCATCTACAAGGAGCCGGGAGCGGCGAGGCCGGACGACCTGGCCAGGATCGGACGTGGACGAGGGAAGGGCGAGGACTGAGATGGAAAAGAGCGTTGTGGTGACGGGCTGCGGATCGGGGATCGGCCGGGCCATCATCGAACGGCTCGCGGCCGATGGGTACCGCACCGTCGGGGTCGAGGTGGACGAGGACAAGGCGGCGGGAGTCGCCGCGGCGGTTGGCCCCATCGGGACCGTCCTGGTCGGCGACGTCCGGGATCGCGCTGCTCTGCAGCGCGCGGCCGGGGAGGCGAAGGGACTGGCCCCCCTCGGCGGCTGGGTCAACAACGTTGGAGTGGCCCTCGGCGGCATGCTGCACCGGGCCGACGCCGACGATGTGGCCGCCGTCTTCCAGATCAACCTGATGAGTCACTTCTGGGGGTCCCGCATCGCGGTGGAGACGTTCCTGTCCCAGGGGTCGGGTGGATCCATCGTCAACATGTCGTCGATCCATGGCCGGTCGGCATTCAACGGATGGGCGGCCTACGACACCGCCAAGGGTGGGATCGACGCGCTGACCCGGTACATCGCCGTCGAGTACGGGCCGGTCGGAATCCGGGCGAACGCAATCGCACCGGGAGCCATCCGCACCGAGATGGTGCGCGACGTGATCGCGTCGGCCCGGGATCCGGAGCGGGAGGAGCGCGACATGTCGGCCATGCACCCGATGGACCGGCTCGGCGAGCCGTCGGAGATCGCATCCGTGGCCGCCTTCCTGCTCTCGGACGAGAGCTCCTTCCTGTCCGGGCAGTCCATCGCGGTCGACGGCGCCGCGACCGCCCGGTGTTACCGCTACGAACCAGACCCCGCGCTGCTCGCCGAGTTCGCCGCGGGAAAGGAGGCATCATGACGCATCGGCTGTCGGTTCTTGCCAGCGATCTG
>JBIQML010000568.1:0-3449 GCA_044463405.1 Nakamurella lactea
CGGCGACCACATCGTGGCCAGCCCCAGCCTGTACGGGGGCACCTACAACCTGTTCGAGCACACCCTGCCCAAGCTCGGCATCTCCGTGACGTTCGTGCAGAACCCGGTCGACCCGGAGTCCTGGCGGGAGGCCTCCCGGCCCAACACCAAGGCGTTCTTCGGCGAGACCGTCTCCAACCCGAAGTCCGACGTGCTGGACATCGAGAACGTGGCCGCGGTGGCGCACCAGATCGGCGTGCCGCTGATCGTGGACAACACCATTCCCACCCCGTACCTGTTGCGCCCCATCAGCTTCGGCGCCGACGTGGTGGTGCACTCGGCCACCAAGTACCTGGGCGGGCACGGCTCCGCGATCGCCGGGGTGATCGTGGACGGCGGCACCTTCGACTACGCGGCCCAGCCGGACCGCTTCCCCGGCTTCAACACCCCGGACCCGAGCTACCACGGCCTGACCTACGCCCGCGACCTCGGCGTCGGCTCGCCGCTGGGCGCCAACCTGGCCTACATCCTCAAGGCGCGGGTGCAGTTGCTGCGCGACGTCGGCCCGGCGCTGGCGCCGTTCAACGCGTTCCTGGTCGAGCAGGGCATCGAGACGCTGTCGCTGCGGGTGGAGCGGCACGTGGCCAACGCGCAGGCGGTCGCGCAGTGGCTGGAGGAGCGGGACGACGTGGTGTCGGTGAACTACGCCAGCCTGCCGTCCAGCCCGTGGCACCAGCTGGCGCAGAAGTACGTCCCCCAGGGCGCGGGCGCGGTGCTGGCGTTCGAGATCGCCGGCGGGCTGGAGGCCGGCAAGAGGTTCGTCTCGGCGCTGGAACTGCACTCGCACGTGGCCAACATCGGTGACGTGCGCTCCCTGGTGATCCACCCCGCGTCGACCACCCACTCCCAGCTGTCCGAGGCCGAGCAGCGGGCGGCCGGGGTGACGCCGGGCCTGGTGCGGCTGTCCGTCGGCATCGAGCACATCGACGACATCCTGGCCGATCTCGAGCAGGGATTCATCGCCGCCAAGGGTGCCTGATCCAGGACGGGGTGAGGAGCAGATGACGATCGTGTCGCCGCACACCGGTACTCACGAGGTGGCGCCGGCCTCCGCCACGGCGCCCCGGCACGCCGGCCGGCGGTACCTGCCGATCGGCGACCTGGTCACCGAGTACGGGGTGCGGCTGCGCGACGTCACCGTCGCCTACGAGTGCTGGGGCGAGCTGAACGCCACCCGGGACAACGCCGTGGTGGTGGAGCACGCGCTGACCGGCGACGCGCACGTGGTCGGCCCGGCCGGTCCCGGGCAGCCCACCCCCGGATGGTGGGACGGCCTGATCGGGCCGGGCGCGCCGCTGGATACCGACCGGCTGTTCGTGATCGCAACCGACGTGCTCGGCGGCTGCCAGGGCACCACCGGCCCGTCCAGCATGGCCCCGGACGGGCGGCCCTACGGCTCCCGGTTCCCGCGGATCACCATCCGGGACCAGGTCGCCGCCGAGATCGCCGTCGCCGACCTGCTGGGCATCGACGCGCTGGCCGGGGTGATCGGCGGGTCCATGGGCGGCATGCGGGCGCTGGAGTGGGCCGTCGGCGCCCCCGACCGGGTGCGCCGGCTCATCGTGATCGCCTCCACGGCGGCGGCGTCGGCGGACCAGATCGCCTGGGCGGCACCGCAGCTGGCGGCGATCCGGCTGGACCCGAACTTCCGCGGCGGTGACTACTACGGCGGCCCGGCGCCGGCGGCGGGGATGGCGGTGGCGCGGCAGATCGCGCACACCACCTACCGGACCGCCGGGGAACTGTCGCTGAGGTTCGGCCGGGACGCGCAGGCGGGGGAGGACCCGGCGGCCGGCGGCCGGTACGCGGTCGAGTCGTACCTGCAGCACCACGGGAACAAGCTGGCCGGCCGGTTCGACCCGAACTCCTACCTGGCGCTGACCGAGGCGATGAACTCGCACGACGTCGGCCGGGGCCGCGGCGGGGTGTCGGCGGCGCTGAGCCGGGTGAGCGCGGCGACGACGGTGGCCGTGGTGGACTCCGACCGGCTGTACCTGCCGATCGAGGGGGCCAGGATCGCCGGTGCGGTGCCCGGGGCGCGGCCGCTGCACACCATCCACTCGGAGTTCGGGCACGACGGGTTCCTGATCGAGGCCGACCAGATCGGCCAGGTGGTGCGCGCGGCGCTGGCGGACGCGTCCTGAGTCAGGCACCTCCCGACCAGGTAGCCCGATGTTGGCCCAGGTAGCCCGAAGTTGTCGGCGTGTCCTGACAACATCGGGCTACCTGGTCGGTCGGGCTAGCTGGTCGGCGTTCGGGGACGCGGGCGATCGACCGGGGGGCGGAGCCGGCTACACCGAGCGCTGGTAGGACCGGAACGCCCGGGTCGCCAGCGCCGCCATCAGCACGGCCAGCGCCAGCAGCAGCCCGCCCCGCTCGGCGATCAGCGCCCAGTCCGGGGCGTCCGACAGCGCCGACCGTGCGGCCACCGCCGCCCAGTCCACCGGGTTGTACCACGCGACATTCGCCACCCAGGACGGCATCGACGCCGGCGACATCATCACCGACGACAGGAATGTCAGCGGCAGCGTCAGGAACTGCGACAGCCCGATCAGCGCCTCCTGCTGGCGCAGCAGCAACGCCATCGCGTTCGACAGCCCCGCGAAGATCACCGCCAGCAGCACGGCGCACACCAGCACCGCAAGCACCCCGACCGGTCCCGCGGGATAGCGGGCGCCGGCGGCGAGCCCCACCGCCAGCACGATCGCCGACTGCACGAGGCACGTCACCGCCTGGTAGGCCAGGGATCCGCAGATCAGCGCGCCCCGGCTGACCGGCGAGGTGAGGTTGCGGTCCATCACCCCGCGGTCCATGTCCTGGATGACGCTGGTGCCGGCCCAGCCCGCCGAGAACATCGCCGTCATCACCACCACCCCGGGCGTCAGGTACTCCAGGTACGAGCCGGATCCGAACCCGGGCAGCCGGGAGATGTTGGTGAACAGCGCGCCGAACAGCAGCAGCCAGATCATCGGTTGGATGAGCGTGAAGGCCAGGTACGCGGGCATCCGCAGCAGGGTGCGCAACGATCTGCCGGTCAGCAGCGCGGAGTGCGCCAGGAACGCCCCGAATGCGCTGCGGCGCAGCGGGTTCGCACCCGAGGTGGCGGTGACGGGGATCGCGGCGGCCGTGCTCATCAGGCCACCGCCTTCTCGTCGCCGGTGGACCGGTGCGAGTCCTGCTGACCGTCCTGTGCTGGGTCCTGCGCCGTGCCTTGTGCGGCGGCGCGCTGGTGGGCGCGGGCGAACGAGCGACCCGCGTAGCGCAGGTACACGTCGTCCAGTGACGGCCGGGCGACGGTGACGTCGGTGACGGCGATCCCCGCCTCGTCCAGCGCGGCGACGAGCCTGGGCAGCGCGTGGGCGCCGTCCGGCACCCGCGCGTGCAGCATCGCCGACTCGGCGCGGGCCTCC
>JBIQML010000569.1:0-3436 GCA_044463405.1 Nakamurella lactea
GGCAGCGGGCTCATCACTGGCTTGCCGGTGCCCCAGCCTTGCCACTACGTGAGGCTGCTGCCCTGCCACTACGTGAGGCTGCTGCCTTGGCATGGCGTGAGGCTGCTGCCTTGCCATGGCGTGAGGCTGCCGCCTTGCCACGATGTGAGGCTGATGGCTTGCCATGGTGATGCGTAAGTGGTAGCTTACGTTTCTATGCAGGCCGTCGACAGCTGGACAGCGCTCGGGGACCCCACCCGGCGCGGGATCCTGGCGATGGTGGTCCGGCAGCCGAGCTCCGTCACCGATCTGGCGCGTGACCTGCCGATCAGCCGGCCCGCCGTCTCCCAGCACCTACGGGTGCTACTGCGTGCCCGGCTGGTGGACGTGCGGCCACGCGGGCGCGAGCGCATCTACACCGCGCGACTGGACGGCCTGGACGCGCTGCGACGTGAGCTGGAGGTGTTCTGGACCCAGGCGCTGGCCAGCTTCAAGACAATCGCCGAACAGAGCTACCGAACCGAGGAGAACCCATGACATCGACCGAACCCTCTACCTCCCTGGCCCTGGACATCGTGGTCGATGTCCCCCAGCGGCACGCGTTCTCGGTGTTCACCGAGCAGTTCGACCGGATCAAGCCGCACGCCTACAACCTGCTGGACGTCGAGGTCGCCGAGACCGTGTTCGAGGCCCGGGTCGGCGGTCACGTCTACGACCGCGGGGTGGACGGCAGCGTGTGCCGGTGGGCCCGGGTGCTGTCGTTCGACCCACCGGAACGGTTCGTGATCAGCTGGGACATCAACGCCCGATGGCAGCTGGAGACGGATCCGGACCGGACGAGCGAGGTGGAGGTGCGCTTCGTGCCGATGGGCACCGAGCGGACCCGGGTGGAGCTCTACCACCGTCACCTGGAACGGCACGGCGAGGGCTGGCAGGACTACCGCACGGGGCTGGCGGCCGAGGGCGGCTGGCCGGTCTTCCTGCAGCGCTTCGAAGCGGTGGTGGCAGATCGGTGACGGGGATGGTGACAGGATGGTGACGGGGGCGGTGACGGAAAACTCCGGCGGCAAGCCGGATCTCATGCGGCTCGCGGCCGACGAGCGAGCCGACCTGGCCGACTTCCTGGATACCCTGACGCCCGAACAGTGGAGCGCGCCGTCGCTGTGCGAGGGCTGGTCGGTGCGTGACGTGGTCGCGCACGTCGTCAGCTACGAGGAACTCGGCCCGGCCGGGATCCTCGCGCGGCGCGTCAAGGGATGGGGCCACGGCGGGCCCAACGAGGTCGGTCGCGCCGAGTACGCCCGGCGATCCCCCACCGAGTTGGTCGCGTTCCTCCGGACGCACCTGACCCCGCACGGGATCACCGCGCTGTTCGGCGGCGGCGTGGGGCTGACCGACGGGCTGATCCACCACCAGGACATCCGTCGCGCGCTGAACCGGCCTCGCACGGTGCCGGCCGACCGTGCCCGGCCGGCACTGGATTTCGCGCTGCGGTCCCCGAAGCTGCCCAGCCGCAAGAACACTCGCGGCCTGCAGCTGAGGGCCACCGACCTGGACTGGCAGCAAGGCTCCGGTCCGGAGGTGGCCGGTCCGGCGGAGGCGCTGCTGATGGTGATCGCCGGGCGGCCCGACGCGCTCGACGACCTGGACGGCCCCGGTGTGCCGGCGCTCGCGGAGCGGATGAGAGCGCGCGTCGGCGGGGATCCGTGACGGGCCGGTCGTCCTCCCTGCATGGTTTGTCCCGTGCGACGCTTCACGCGGGGAAATCCATCTGGCCCGACCTCCTTTGATGGGGCGCTCGTCGTCGATGGAGGACGCGCGGCGATCTGCTGAAAACGTGCCTCCAGATCGCCGACCGGCGAGCGTTCCCGCAGGTCGCCGTGATCTTGAAGCCATCTGGCGGCAAGTTTTCAGGGTCTTCGGCGGCAGGTCGGGTCAGATGGATACCTCCACAGCCCCATAACCACGACGTTCGTGCATGCTGGAGAAGTTGATCCACGCGGGGTTCGGGGTCAGCGAACCGGGTCCGGCTCGGGCCGTTGCACCAGGTCCGGTTCGGGGTCAGCGCACCGGCTCCGGTTCGGGATCAGCGCACCGGGTCCGGTTCGGGCCGTTGCACCAGGGCTGCCGCGGCCGCTCGGCGGATCTTGCCGGACGGTGTCTTGGGCAGCGTCCCGGCCGACACCACCGTCACCGTCGCCGGCCGCGCCCCGATCGCGCTGGTCACCGCCGATCGGACCGCGTCGGCGATGCGCGCGGACTCGGCCTCGTCACCGGCCTGCCGCGACTCCACCACCACGGCAAAGGATTCCCGTCGCGCGCCGGCATCCAGCCGCACCGCCGCGGCGTTCCCGGCCCGGACGCCCGGCACGGATTGGGCCGCCCGCTCGATGTCGGTCGGGTAGATGTTCCGGCCGCCCATGATGATCACGTCCTTGACCCGACCGCATACCACGACGGCGCCATCGACCAGGTAGCCCAGATCCCCGGTGTCCAGCCAGCCCTCCGCGTCCCGGGTCGACACCGGCCCGTCGACCGTCAGGTACTGCTCGGTGATCGCCTCGCCCCGCAGCAGCAGGGTCCCGACTTCCCTGTCGCCACACAGGGTTCCGTCCTCGCCGCGGACGCCGACCTCGATGCCGTCCAACGGCGGGCCCAGCAACGGGAACTGCCGCACGTCGGGGCCGTCCACGGGGTCCCCGTCACCGCCAACCGGGACCGCCCGACGCTGCTCCTCCAGGGCGACGGCGTCGATGGTGTCCACCGCCAGGGGCGTGCCCCACGGGTGGAACGAGATCGCCAGCGTCGCCTCGGCCATGCCGTAGGCGGGCACCACCGCCGTGTCCGCCAGCCCGAACGGCGCACCCGCCGCCAGGAACGCCCGCACGGCCGGCACGTCCACCGGCTCGGCGCCGTTGAGCGCGAACCGCAGGCTGGACAGGTCGAGGCCGGTCCCGCGCGGCAGCACCCGGGCGGCCAGCGCGTAGGCGAAATTCGGTGCGGCGGTGACGGTTCCGCGGTGCTTGCTGATGAGTTCCGGCCAGAGCAGCGGGGAGGACAGGAAGTCCGCGGGTGTCACCTTGACCAGCTCGATCCCCCGGCACATCGGCAGGGTCAGGAATCCGACCATGCCCATGTCGTGGAACAGCGGGAGCCAGGACACCATCACATCCCTGCCGGTGTTCAGGTCTGCCGCGCGGCACATGGACTCGATGTTCGCCCACAGGTTCCGGTGGGTGATGCGCACCGCCTTCGGGGTCGCCGTCGAACCGGAGGTGAGTTGCAACAGCGCGGCGGCGTCCTCCGGCACGTCCACCGGTTCGGCCGGGCGCGGCCCCGCGTGCAACTCGTCGACGGTGACCGCCGTGAAGCCGCTGTCGGCGATCATTCCGGCGACGTCGGTGAACGGGTCGCCGACGATCACCACCCGGGCGTCGATCACGCCGAGCACCGCCAG
>JBIQML010000570.1:0-3434 GCA_044463405.1 Nakamurella lactea
TAGCGCGCCTGCTTTGGGAGCAGGATGTCGCAGGTTCAAATCCTGTCACCCCGACGGTTCTGACCAGCGGGAATACCGATTCACAGGCGGTCCTCCGGCCACCGGCCGGGGCTGCTGTCGTCCCGGGTGAGGCAGGGGTGGATGACGAGGAACGCCTCTGGGTGCTGCCCGGGCACGATCGGAGGGTGACGCGCGCCGGCCGCGCCGGAATTGATCGAACTGACCGGACGTGATGAGGCCCGGAGACGAAGCTGCCCACGCCCCGGGCCGCGGGGCGTGGGCGCCTCACGTCCCGGCGTGGTTCAGCAGCGAGCCCAGCGGCTCGGCACGGGACGGCAATGGCACATACCCAGCATGCCGCCCGAGCCAAACCATTCCGTACCAGAACGCCCGTGAACGATGCGAACTCACGAATCTCCCGGCCGCATGAGAGGCCGTCCGTGAGGGTCGACGTCGTCATTCCCGGTCACCATCGGCAGACGTGGGCGCCGTGCGTGACGTGCGGCGGCCATCCCGGGTAGCTCCTGCAGGAGGGGAAGGAGAGACCGTGGATCACGGCAACAGCGAGCACACCGGGAATCCCGTCCAGCATGTGGAGAATTGGGATCCCCTGGAGAACCTGACCGGTGACGACGTCGACGAGGTGATGCAGACCGGATACAGCCCGCCGGACCGGGAGCCCCACACGCTGCGCGATGCGCCCACTCCCGCCGACGAGCAGGAGGGCCTGTCCACCGACGCCTGGCTGGAGCAGGAGCAGCCCGAGGTCGATCCGGTCGACGCGGCGGCCGGAGAGCGAGATCCCAGGGCGGGGCGGCTGGTCGCGCCGGACGGGGGCGTCGGGTCGGACGAGGAGTCCGACGAGGTCGCAAGCGAGTCGGGTCCGGCGGGCTACGCCTCCAGCGCGGAGGAGGCGGCGGTGCATGTGGTGGACGAGGGCGGTGACGGGTAGACATCCCGCTTCCGCACCGGTGACGGGCCAGCGTCGGGGCTCCCCAAACGGCCGGTCCTGCAGGCGGTATGGCGTCCTCGATACCTCAACGCCCACCGGATTCCTGTGGAGGGCTCGTCCGCGGTGCGCCGGCATCGGCAGCATGGGTCACGGGGGCTGTCGCGCGGGATTCGCCCGGCTGCCTTCGGCAGAAATGACCGCTCTCTCCGGCCACACGATCGCCGCCGTGCGGTGCGCGGCTCGGTGGCCCGGCGCGCCGCCATCACCCGGTCGGTTTCGTGTGGCCGCCGTATCGGGAAACGACCTGAGACAACGTCAATCACACCATCGAAGGGGAATCAGCGACATGGGCAACACGGAAACGGGCGCGGTCACCGGAACCACGGACAAGGACTACAACATCATCTGGTTCACCGAGGCATGCCTGTCGAACGCGCTGCGACTGGAGAATTACATCCAGGACGCCGAGCGGGCCGACGACGGCGAACTGGCCGAGTTCTTCCGCAAGGCACAGGCGGAAAGCCGCAAGGGCGCCGAGCAGGAAAAGCAGATGCTGGCGCGCCGGCTGGCCGGTTGAGGTACGCCGGGATCGGAGCCGGCACGCTCAGCGACGGGGTGACCGCCGTGCCGGTACCGGTGACGGCGACGATCGGGAGCGGCGTGTGTTGCCGGGTCCCCGTCCGGGGAACAGCAACGGCATGACCTTCACCGCTCACCACGCCATCGTGACCGGGTCGGATTCCGGTATCGGCCGTGCCACCGCGGTGAGGTTGGCGCGAGCCGGCCTGGACGTCGGCGTCACCTGGCACAGCGACCAGGCCGGCGCCGAGGCGACCGCCGATGAGATCCGCGCGACCGGTCGTCGCGCTGTGGTCGGCCGGCTCGATGCCACCGACTACGCGGAGACCCAGTTGGCGGTGCGGGAATTGGCCGACGAGCTGGGCGGCCTGGACGTCTTCGTCAACAACGCCGGGACCGGCCTGAGCACCAGCGTCCTCGAGGTGACCGCCGAGCAGTGGCGCAGGGTCATCGCCACCGACCTGGACGGGGCGTTCGCCGCCATCCAGCAGGCCGCCCGGCTGATGGTCGCCGCCGGCCACGGCGGTCGCATCATCGCGGTGACGAGCGTGCACGAGCATCAACCGATGATCGGATCCTCCGCCTACGATGCCGCCAAGCATGGCCTTGGTGGTCTGGTGAAGTCGGCAGCGCTGGAGCTGGCCCAGCACGGCGTCACGGTGAACGCGGTAGCCCCCGGCGAGATCGCGACGGCCATGACGGGCAACGAGGACGTCGAACCGGACTCGGTGTCACGGCCGGGCATTCCGTTGGGGCGGCCGGGCCACGCCGACGAAGTCGCGGCCGTCATCGCGTTCCTGGCCTCCCGGGACGCCGGCTACGTCACCGGCGCGTCCATCGTGGTGGATGGCGGGATGCTGCAGATGGGCCCGCAGGCCGGGGCCGCCATCGGGAACGACCGGTGGCGCACCGTGCCGGACCCAGATTGAAGACGGGCGCTCAGGGCAAGCAACAGTGGCCAACCTGCTGACGGCCCCGGATCCCGCCATCCGGATCGGCGCCGTCGATCCACAGGTCCGATCCTCCCGGTCGGGTAGACCATCCCCGGCAGCGCGGGGAGCACCGACCCGCCTGCCGCGCAGGGCGGGCGGTTGCTGATCGGAGCCCTCGCGGCCTGCGTGATCGCATTCGCCGTGCAACAGACCGCCATCATCCCGGCGATCGGGGACGTTCAGCGGTCGCTGCACGCGAGCAAGGAATGGACCGCCTGGCTGGTGACGGTCTACCTCATGGTCGCCACGGTGGCGACGCCGGTGATGGGCCGATTGGCCGACCTGCACGGGCGACGGCGCATGCTGCTGGCCGGGCTGCTGATCTTCGCGCTGGCCTCGCCGCCGCAGGCGGTTAGCGATCGGTTCGGCGGGGAAGCCATACCGGGGCGGGCCGCCGCAGGTTCGCCGGGACGATCGGAAGCAGATTCCGTCGGCAGTGGCCGGCGCGGACGACCGAGGAGTCAGCGATGTCCAGCGATGAACGAAATTCCCAGGACGGCGACGGAAACGAGGAGCCCACCAAGGGCAGCGCCACGGACGCCGCAGATCCGGAGCGTCGCGAACTGATCGAACCGGACCGCGAGGGTGCGCAAGGCATGTCGCGCTCCGAGCAGGATGCCCGCTCGCGCATCCACTCCGATCGCGACCCCGAGGACGACATCCGCCTGGCGGCGTCGGATCCACGCGCGGTCGACGGGGAGGGCTCCGACGAGGACGGGTGACGCGCCGGCGGCCATCGGCCACGCGGTCACCGGGTCTCGGCATGCGTCCGCTCGGCGGTCGGGTCTCAGAACGGCTCGGTGGCCGGTCTCAGGATGCGCCGTCGGCCTCCGGACCCACGATCTGGTCACGGATCTTCGACAGGGCGGCGCGCAGCACCCGGGATACCTGCATCTGGCTGACGCCCAGCC
>JBIQML010000571.1:0-3428 GCA_044463405.1 Nakamurella lactea
CCCGTACCCCATCTCTCCCGCCGGCGGGCAGGACTGGTCGACGGCAACCCACCCGGACCTACTGGCGAGCAGTCTACAAGCGGCGGTCGCCGCCACCGGCAATCACGGCCCCCCACCGCTCGATGGTGCTGCTGGCCGGTAGCGCCCGGGCGTAGGCGCGGCGCAGCGCCGGCCACCGGCTGGCCGCCCGCAGGTGCAGACGAACCGTCCGCGACAGCGCCGCGCGCGCCCGCGAGGGGTTGCGCACCAGGGTCCGGCCGGTGCCCTCCAGCACGCCGACATCTCGACCGATCCCGGTCCGCCAGGTGAACTGCGCCGGCGTCACATGGACCACATCCCGCGCCGACGCCCGTCGCACCAGCCCGGTGACCGCCCGCATGACCCGTCCGGACCTGGCCAGCAGCCGGGCCGCCGGCCCGGTCGGCGGCTCGGTCACCGGGCGGTCGGTGTACGTCCTGCCCGCCGGCACCTGACTGGCGGGTTCCGCATCCAGCACCGCCTGGGCCCGCGCCCGCGTCGCCCGCAGGTCCCCGGTCAGCCAGCCGGGACCGGACAGGAACTGCGCCAGGCCCGCGTCCCACAGGTCGGCGGTGCCGTATTGCAGGCTCAGCACATGCTTGATCTGGTGCACCAGGGAATCGGCCAGCACGCCGGGCCCGGCCCGATACGCGGCAGCGGTCGCCATGCGGTTGCGGTGCAGTGGCCACGCCGCCCACGAGGAGATGGTCCTCTTGGCCGACCAGGTCGGATGCCATGCGCCGGTGCCAGGGACGGTGGCCACCCGATAGCCGGTCCGGCGCGCCCGCAGCCCGTACTCCGCGTCGTCCCACTTGAGGAAGTAGGGGGCCGGGAGCCCGATCTCGGCCACCGCACCGGGCGGCAGCAGCGTTCCCCACCACCCGGAGTAGCCGGTGCAGGCGTCAGGGTCCGCAAAGGACCAGCCGGCCGGGTTGGTGAGACCCACATCGACCGCGCCGGTCAGACCGTCGGAGGGTCCCCAGCGGAAGTCCCTCCAGCGCACCGCCTCTGCCAGCGCCACGAGCTCGGTGGGCTGTTCCGCCGCCAGCAGCGGCGTGCCGACGATGGTCGGCGACCCCGCGGCCACCGCCAGCGCGCTCAGAGCCGCCATGCGCCGCAGACCTTCCGGATCGAGCAGCGCATCGTCGTCGAGCAGCAACACCGCGTCGGCGGGGAACGCCAGCGACTCCAGCATGCCGCGCGCGTACCCGCCGGATCCTCCCAGGTTGTCCTGCTCCACGAGCAGCAGCCGATCTCCGGCCTCCGCGATCATCTCGGCCGCCCCCGGCGCGCCACGGATGGTGCGGCCCTGGTCGACCAGCACCACCCGGGCCACCACGTCACCGCTGGTGGCGAGCAGCCGGCGGACCTGACCGATCGCGTCCTGCTCGCGACCGAAGCTCGGTACCACCGCCGTCACCGCGAACCGCTCGCCCGACGCCGGCCGGACGGACCTCGGGTCACCGTCCGCGCGTCGGGCATCGGTGTGCGGTGGCGCGATTCCCTGTGCCGTATGGGATCCGGATACCGACCAGCGCATCGACTCGAGCCTTGCTCGGCGGCCGCCACCGCTCATCTCGATCCAATACCAGCTCACCCCGTCGGCCGGCAGGTCGATCTCGCCGTCCCCCTCCAGTGCGATCGTGCTGACCCATTGAGGTCCGGTGCCGGGGCGCGCCCGGAACACCGTCACCTCCCCGGTCCCTCGCAGCCGCAGGGACACCCCGTCGATGTGCAGGATCTGCCGCCACCAACCCACCGGCGCCGCGTTGAACCAGGTACCCAGATCCAGCGTCTGACCCGCGTCCAGCAGCAGCCCGCCCGCGCCGTCGGGCCGCGCCCCGCCCCGCCAGTACAGGCTGCGGGTGCGCCCGTCGTCGCCCAGGGCCAATGACGCCAGCACCGGCGCCGCAGCCATCGGCGTCACCGGCTCCCGGTGGTGGCGAACACGTCCGCCAGCGCCCCGGACACCATGGTCAGCGCCGACCCGATCGCCATGTGCATGTCCAGGTACTGGTAGCTGCCCAGCCGTCCACCGAAGAACACCTGGGGCTCGGCGTCCATCCGCTCCCGGTAGGCCAGCAGCCGCTGGCGGTCCTCCGGGGTGTTCACCGGGTAGTACGGCTCGTCGCCCGGTCCGGCGAACCGGGAGAACTCGCGGGTGATGACGGTGGCGTCCTTGGGGTAGTTCTTGCGCTCCGGGTGCAGGTGCCGGAACTCGTGGATCCGGGTGAACGGGACGTCGGTGTCGGCGTAGTTCATCACAGAGGTTCCCTGGAAGTCCCCGACGTCGAGCACCTCGGTCTGGAAATCCAGGGTGCGCCACGACAGGTGGCCCTCGCCGAAGTCGAAGTACCGGTCGATCGGGCCGGTGTAGACCACCGGAACACTGCCCACCGCTTTCGCTTTCGAGAATTCGTGGGAGGGATCGAAGAAGTCGGTGGACAGGTGCACGTCGATGCGCGGGTGGTCGGCCATCCGATCCAGCCAGGTCGCGTACCCGTCGAGCGGCAGCCCCTCGTGGGTGTCGGCGAAATACCGGTTGTCGTAGGTCAGCCGCACCGGAAGCCTGGCGATCACCGACGCCGGGAGATCCTTGGGATCGGTCTGCCACTGCTTGGCGGTGTAGCCGCGGATGAACGCGTCGTACAGCGGCCGGCCGACCAGCGAGACGCCCTTCTCGTCGAGGTTCTGCGGGGTACCCGTCACCTCCTGTGCCTGCGAGGCGATCAACTCCTTGGCCTCGGCGGGGCCCATGGCCGAGCGGAAGAACTGGTTGACCGTACCGAGATTGATCGGCATCGGGAACACCTCGCCGTTGTGCGTGGTGTACACGTGGTGCACGTAGTCCGAGAAACTGGTGAACTGGTTGGCGTAGGCCCACACTCGCTCGTTCGAGGTGTGGAACAGGTGTGATCCGTACGGGTGGGTCTCGATGCCGGTCGTCGGCTCCACCGCGGAGTAGGCGTTGCCCCCGATATGGTCACGCCGCTCGATCACCGTCACCGTCAAGCCCTGTTCGGCCATCCGTTCGGCGACGGTCAGCCCGAAGAACCCCGACCCGACCACCAGAAGGTCGCTCACCCCGTCATCACCGTCCCTCGTGCTCACCGCGCCAGTCCTGGCAACCTCCGCGAGAGTAACAGTGAGCGATAGGCCCACCGGCGCAACGTCACCGGCACCAGCCGGTAGCCGCCGCGCACCACGACGTTGCGAAGGTACTGGGTCCTGGTGGTGAACCGGTCGCGGCGCAGGGCCCGTTGCAGCGACAGTTCGGCGCGCAGCAGCCTGCGTCCCCCGCGGCGGTGATACGCGCCGGCGCCGACCCGGTACTTGACCAGGGGTTCGGCCACGTTGCGCACCGTCGCGCCGTCCGCGATCATCCGCACGAACAGCAGGTAGTCCTCCAT
>JBIQML010000572.1:0-3399 GCA_044463405.1 Nakamurella lactea
CAAACCCGCAACCCGACTCAAAATTCAGGCTCCGCCGAACCTAGCCCTCTAGTGCCGTTCAGCTAAGCCGCTGCGACATCCGAGGCGCCCTGTGTCACGGGTCGATCGGCGGAGGTAGCTAGAACGTGGCTCCGTCGCGGGCCTGAAACCACGTTCTCGAGGCGGAACTCACGATGAGCCCGATGATGCCGATCGGAACGATCACGCCGACGATGCCGAATGCTATGGAGCCGGTTTCGATCATCCAGCCAACTTGGACGAGGATCTGGATCCCGCTGGCGATGACCAGGACCTTCGCGTTCTTGCCGTTCCGTGCGGCGATGCTACCCCAGATCACCAGGGCCGCAGCGACGATGAGCGCACTTCCGATCACCACCAGGAGGCCGCTCGAATCGGCGACGAATGCACATAGTCCCGATTGATCGTTCGGCGCGCACGCGCTTCCGGTGTGCTTGAGGATGCTTCCGCCGACCATGCTGACGAGTGACGAAACAATCGTCAGCCCGCCCCAGATCAGGCCCAGGACGGCCGCCGCCGTGACTGTTCCGGGTCGAGCAAGGGTCTCCGGCACACGTCCGGCTGCGGCCCTCGTGTCGTCGGGAGGCGGTGGGTTCGATAGCGAGCTTGTCATGATGGCTGGACTCTCTCGTGTGGTGGCGGAATCCTATTCCGCCGTCAGTGGGGGACCGTTCTGTTCCGTGGTCTGATCCGTGAAACCCCGTGGCGGGGGAGGGTTGTGGCCCGGTGGACAACTGCGGGCGCAGGCTGGGCGACCTCGGTCGCGTGCTGGTCGGCCGTTGCGACTCCAGGTCTGGGCAGGCAGCACGGGGCCGCCTGCCCAGACCTGGCAGGGATCTTCAGTGCGCGTCGACGCCAAAGGCGATGTCGAAGCCGGCGCCGTTGCCTGCCAGACCCACCAGGAGGATTCCGGCCCACTCAAGGGCGTAAGCCTTGTCGAGGCCTCCCGCGTCGAGAGGCCGCATATCCAGGCTTTCCAGAAGCGCCGCGACGTCTTCCTTTGCCTTGGCGCTGTCGCCGGCCAGGAACGCATCCAAGGGCTTGCCGTCGGCAAGGACTCCGCCGAAGATCGTATTGAAGGCCTTCACCACGTGTGCGTCCTCGGGAGCGGCAGCGGCGATCTGCTCGGACATCGAGTTGCCTTCGGTCGTCACGAGTCCACTGGCGTCTGCGTTGAACGGGTTGGTGATATCGACAAGGATCTTGCCGGCCAGCGCGTCGCCATAGTTCGCGACAACGTCAACCGCGTTGCCGTACAGCACCGCCAGGACGACGATGTCACCCGCCGGCCTCGCGCCGTAGGTGCCGACGGTGGCCCCGTTACCGATCTGATCGGCGAGCGCTTGAGCCGTGGCGGTGTTGCGGCTCATGATCTCGATGGTGTGACCGTGTTTGGCCGCCCGGGTGCCGATGGCATTGGCCATGTTTCCCGAGCCGATGATGCTGATGGTGCTCATGATGTGTGTTCCTCCGTCGTGTCTGTGTCAATTGGTCGTCATGGTCTTGTCGATGCGTGGGACGTGAGTTCGAGGTTGTTTCCGGCCGGGGCGCCGATGAAAAGCGAGTCGCGGCCGGGTCCGCACTCCGGCCACAGCCGCGGCTAGTGCCGGACCTCGGCGCCGAGTACAGGGGCGAGCCGGACCGTCGCCTCACCTTTGACCCGGAGTGCACGGTGTGCCCGCCGACCGCGGGGGTCGGTCGCCAGGGAGATGAACAGCTGCTTGAACACCGCGTAGCCGACCGGGGTCGGCGTGTCGAGGGCTCGCGCGCCCCCGGCAGGGCCGACGATCTGGTCGTACCCGTCACCGAGGACGATCAGGTCGTCGGCTTTCAGCACGACGTGCTCGAGCAGCGTCATTGCCGCTGTCCACCCCGACGACAGCACGGATCTGCGGCCGCCGCCTCCCTCGGCGTCGGGACGAACGCGTGGCCCGGCCGCGGGAGAATCGGCGGGTATCTGGCGATGGCCTGGGTCACGTCGCCCGGGCTGATGATTCTGGCTAGCATGACTGCCTCCTGGGGGGCCAAAATCCGATGACCGGTCGGAGCACCAATCTGAGGCACCCCTCAGGTCGCTGACACCCGGCGCAACGGAGGGCTGCCTCAGTTTATTCCGGAGGGATGCCTCAGCATCGCTGTAGACTGATTTCGTGACCCGAAGTGACACTGTCGAGATGCGGACGCCCCGGCGCCGCGACGCCCAGGAGCGCCGCGACAGGCTCATCGAAGCGGCGCAACGGGAATTCGCCGCACGGGGCGTGGACGCGTCCCTGGAGAAGATCGCGCGGGACGCGGGCGTCGCCATCGGCACCCTGTACCGCCACTTCCCCACCCGCCTGGACCTGCTCATCGCGGCCTTCATGCCTCGGCTCCGGGCGTTTCTCGATGGGGCGTACGCGGCCCTGGAGGTAGCCGACCCGTGGGAAGGATTCGCCTGCTACCTGGAGAACCTGTTCGGCGTGCAGGCGGGAGACCGGGGGTTCAACGACTTCCTGTCCCGCCGCTTCCCCGGCAACGCTGACACCGAGCGCATCCACGACCAGGTGTGCCGGCAGATCGAGGACGTGCTCACCCGGGCTCAGGAAGCCGGCGTGGTGCGACCTGACATCACCCAAGCCGACATCGTCAATCTCATCTGGACCAACGGCCGGATCATCGATGCCACCAGCACCACGGCGCCCAACGCCTGGCGGCGCTACCTGTATCTCATGCTCGACGCCTACCGGGCCGACCGGGCACACCCGATTCCCGAGCCGCCGATGACCTCTGAGCAGCTCTATGACGCCATGGTGCATCTCAGCACGGCAGGGTAGGGGCGGGCAGGAGAGTCGACGTGGTGGACATCCGCGTGCTGTGACGTCGTTACCGGTCCCTTGTCACCTTGGTCGTTGGACGAGCGAGTCACCGGTTGCCGTTCGCGAGTAGAGCACTGCCCGCCCTTCGCGCCGTCGCACGACGAGCCCGTTCTGGCGCAGCACCGTCAGGTGGCTGTTGACGCCACCGGCGCTCCAGCCGGTTTGCCGGGCGAGTGTTCGGGTCGAGCAGGGGCGCTGCAGCGCCCGGAGCAGCGCGGCGCGCCGACGGCCGATCAACTGCTCGAGGGCGTCGGACGGCCGGTCGTCCAGCCACAGGTCGCCGATGCCTGCCGGTCGGTAGGTCAGCGCCGGGTCCCACGGTGGTTCCGTTCGCGGCCAGACCGACCAGGCCATCGCCGAGGGGACCAGCAGCAGGCCGCGGCCGCCGAGTTCGACGTTGTGTGAGCCCATCCGGTGGCCGGTGGCGACGACGAGGTCGCGGCCATCCCACGTCACCGACGGATCCAGGCCGACGAAGGCCTGGCCGCCGCCGATGGTCACCAGCGACCGTGACCGGGAGGCGATC
>JBIQML010000573.1:0-3395 GCA_044463405.1 Nakamurella lactea
TAGCCCAGCACGTCGTGCGGGGCACGGGCCATCACCCGCCGGGCGGCAGCCAGCCAGCCGGCGCGCGGAAACTCCGACAGCGCCGGTACTCCGGCGCGCAGGTCGAGGCGGGCGGCACCCCGCGGCGCCGGAGCTCCACCCTCGACCGGCACTGGCGCTCCGGCCGCGGTCGGCGCCAGGGCTCGATCCGTCACCGTCCCCGTCCGCTCCGTCACCGCCGGGTCGGTCGAGATCGTCGCGAACGTCCCCACCCAACCGGACCCGGCCCACGGTGAGCGCGACGCCGCCGGCTCGGCCACCCTGGTGCCGGAGCCCTGGCGGGCCGTCAGCCAGCCCTCGGCGACCAGCTGGGTGTAGGCCTCCGCGACGGTGTTGCGGGCGATGCCGAGGTCGACGGCCAGCGCGCGCGACGACGGCAGCCGGGTCCCCGGGAGCAGCCGGCCGGTGCGCACGGCGTCCCGCAAGGCACGCTCCAGGCCGGCCCGCGCACCGCGGCCCAGCCGCGGCAGGTGCAGATCCACACCCGAAATGGCCCATGTTCCTGGCATAGAAGTGGACCTTACCGCTAAGCCACTTCGCTCCTAGCCTGGTTCCCATGACAACCACGACAGCGCCCGCGAAGGGCACCACGGACCCCCAGACCACCCCCGACACCAGCACCGTCGAGATCCCCGTCAGGCTGGACTTCGACGCGCACGCGGAGCGCTACAGCCGCGCCATGAACAAGCTGGACGGCGCCGCCACCGCCGAACTGGACCGCGTCGGCTTCGACCACCGGCTCCGCGAACTGGTGCGCGCCAGGGCATCCCAGATCAACGGCTGCGCATACTGCGTGGACATGCACACCAAGGACGCGCGCGCCGTCGGTGAGACCGAGCAGCGGATCTACTCCCTGCCGGTCTGGCGGGAGACGCCGTTCTTCACCCCGCGCGAGCGCGCCGCCCTGGCGTTCACCGAATCGGTGACGAGGCTGTCGGACACCCACGTCCCGGACGAGGACTTCGCCGCGGTGGCGGCGGTATTCAGCCCGGACGAGGTCGCGGCGTTGCTGAGCCTGATCGTCACCATCAACGCGTGGAACGCGATCGGCGTGACCACCAGGGCCTGGACCGCCGGCTCGTACCAGCCGTGACGGTTACGGCTGGACGGGCTGTCCCCAGGTGACCGGCACGCCGTGAGCGGGCGCCTCTCCGATGATCCGCTCCTCGCCCCCCGGCCAGGTTCGCACCGCGATCACGAAGCGGTGCGGACCGCCGGGGGTCAGCCTGCGTGGCTCGAAGGCGATGTGCGCGAACGGCGCCGACTCCGTTGCGGTGGCGCCGATCTCGTCCATCCTGGCGACCGCCCGCTGCCGCTCCGTCTCCGGCACGTATTGCCACATCACCGAATGCCAGAGCACGGTCAGCGAACCCTCCGACACCTCCAGGTCCGCCAGCAGGTCGGCGGCACCGGCACGCACCAGCCGTGCCGGGTACTCCCGCGCGACCAGGATCGCACCCCGGAGCCGGCGCAGCCGATCGGTCTGGTCGGGCCAGACGTAGGAGGCCAGCCGGATGGCGCCGTCCTCGGTGGTCGGATCGATCGGGGAGAGATCGCCGCCGACCCGTTCGACGATGCTCACCGGAACGCGGCCGGGCGTGGGCCGGTTGGCCCAGGCCGGGTCCAACTCCACCGGTGACATCAGCCCCCACACCGACCCGTCCGCAGATCGGTAGCGGAAGTGATCGGCGCGCAGGTTGAGGCCTGCTGAGCAGCCGATCTCCCACAGCCGTACTGGTTTCGGATCGTCCTCGAGAAGGATGGCCAGCGCGCCCAGCAGGGCGGCGGACCGCCCCACCTCGTTGGTCTGCGGCGGCTCGACCAGGCCGGCGGAGATCTCCAGCGGGTCGGACTGGAACAGGCACCGCAACGCCGGCCAGGCGGCCCCGGCATCCCCGTCACCGCCGGTGCTGGGGTAGCGGGCGGCCAGCTGCGGTGCGTTGCCGGATAGCACGAGTCGATGCACGGTGCCCATCAGCCGCAGGGCCAGTCCGGACGGACCGGGGTCGTCCTCGTGCCCGGCCAGCACGGTGGCGGCGGGGCCGTCCGCCAGCACGTCGTCGGCCACCCGATCCAGCAGCACCGCATAGAAGCGCGACCCGAGACGCTCACAGGCGCGCGCCTGCGTGCGGATGAGCTCAGCCATGCGTGCCGCCGTCACGGATCGCAGGGTATCGCCGGGCCGGTGGGGGCCGTCCGGCGGTTCCGCCGCAATCGTTACGGCGAGGGATCGGTGTTATCGGTGGCGGGCGGCTATGTCGGCTCCGCGAAGGCGGGGGCGCCCGCCGGGTGCCCGGATCAGGCATTCATCATCAACACGGCCCCGTGACGCGCGGACGGCACGGCGTCCAGAACCACCTGACCGGTGCAGCACGGCGAATGGCAGACTTCGCATCATGCCCGAAGGCCACGTCACCCATCGACTGGCCGACACCATCTCCGCGGACTTCGCCGGGCAGGTCGTCACCTCCAGCAGCCCGCAGGGCCGGTTCGCCGCCGAGGCGGCCCGCATCACCGGCCGGACCCTGATCTCCGGGGAGGCCTACGGCAAGCATCTGTTCGTCGCGTTCGACGGGATCGACGAGAAGGTGCACGTGCACCTGGGTCTGGCCGGCAAGCTGCAGTTTGGCTCCGGTGCCCCACCGGCGCCGGTCGGCGCGATCCGCTGGCGGATGGCCGGTGAGCACAGCTACGCCGACCTGCGCGGCCCGGCGGCCTGCGAGCTGCTGCGCCCCGACGAGGTGACGGCGCTGCTGGCCCGGCTCGGTCCGGATCCGCTGCGCGACGATGCCGATCCGGAGGTCGGGTGGCAACGGGTCCGCACGTCCACCATGTCGATCGGTGCGCTGCTGATGGACCAGCGGGTGGCCGCCGGGGTGGGAAACATCTTCCGTGCCGAGGTGCTGTACCGGCACCGGATCGACCCGATGATGCAGGGCCGGCTGCTGCGCCGCGCCGAGTGGGAAGCCATCTGGGACGACCTGGTCGAGTTGATGCACGCGGCACTGGCGATCGGCCGGATCGACACCGTCCGACCCGAGCACACCCCGGAGGCGATGGGGCGCCCACCGCGCGTGGACCGGCACGGCGGCGAGGTGTATGTCTACCGGCGCACCGGCCAGCGCTGCCACGTGTGCGGATCGGTGGTGCGCACCGCGGAGCTGGCCGGCCGAAACCTGTTCTGGTGCCCGGGATGTCAGCGTAGGTCTCGCCGCCGCGTTCCGCGATGATCTAGAAGGGTGGTGGGTCGTCGTGGGGTGGGGGCGTGTCGGTGGGGGTGCCGGGTGGGTGGTCGGTGAGCAGGTGTGCGGGTTCGGTGGGGTATTGGTGGTTGGTGGGGGAGGTCCAGGTGAGGC
>JBIQML010000574.1:0-3382 GCA_044463405.1 Nakamurella lactea
GGTGGCCGACTACCGGATCAACTGGGTGTGGTTGCCCCCGTGGGGACCGGAGAAGATCACCGACGACGGCCGCGACCAGCTCCGGGCCCTGGGCTTCAACATCTGAGCCGCGCCCGGCCCGTGACGGCGCGCCCCAGCACGGGCTCGCCGCGCCCGCGTGGATCAACTTTGCAGGCATGCACGAAGTTGGTCCCTCCTGTCACTCCGTCACCATTTCCGCGACGTTGATGCATGCAGCGGCTGGCGGCGGCCGGGTGTTGCCTACGGCGGCCGGGTGTTGCCCACGGCGGGCGGGCGTTGCCGACGGCGGGCGGGTGTTGCCTACGGCGGGCGGGTTGTTGTCGACGGCGGGCGGGTGTTGCCCGTGGGTGTCGCGCTGGTCCCGGTCGCTGGCCGGGCGGTCCACGGTCGAGGTCAGCCGGCCATTGCCCGCGGCGGCTCCAGGCTCCAGTACGTGGGCACCGGGCGGCCACCGCGATTCGTGATCTCCCGGCGTACCTCGGCCAGCAACGCCTGCGGGCGGTAGCGGACGATCTCGTGGGTGTAGCGGATGACGATGAAGCCCAGCGACCGAAGCCACCGCTCCCGGGCCTTCTCGTCGGTCACGATCGCGGCGGCGTCGGGCCTGTTGTCGTATTTCACGTCACCGTCGCCCTCGATGACGATGCCGTGTTCGGCAATAAGGTGATCCACTCGCCGGACTCGTGATCCGTCAGTGACCCACACATTTGATAGCGGCACCGGCATGCCGGCCTGGATGAACACGTAGCGACCGGCGGTCTCCAGCGGCGACTCGCACCGACCGTCGGCATGTTCGAGGACCCATGCGGCCTGTTGGATTCCCGGATACGCGGACATGTGGGGCAGCAGGCCGGCGGGGACCTCCGGATGCAGGCCATGGTGAAAGAGGTGGTCTGCGGCGGTCAGACCCGCCAGCGGGCTCTCGTGCCGGGCGATATCGATCAGGGTGTAGGCCGGGCTGACGACACCGACGCGGGAGCGAGTCGTGCGGTGTGCCGGAGGCAGGTAGCCCCAGCGGATGCGGCCGTGCACCGATCGGATCGGCGCGCGATGCGCGTCGCCGGGGCGCACCGCGGTGGGGACCGCCGGCGGAGGTCCGACCGTGGGGATGCCGTGCAGGGCCGCCGCAGCGGTACCCGCCAGGTGGACGTCGTCGGCGGTGCACAGCCCGAAGCCCACTGCGCTGAGGCGAAAGCGCTCCTTCGGCGTGGCGGCCGACCACGCGTCGGCACCGGCGAAGGCCGACTTCCCGACTCGCACCAACTCGTCACGCTGCCAGCAGCGCCGGATCACGGCCCGGGAGATCCCGGCGGCATCGGCGTCGCGGAGGTGGAATGTGCCGCCCCATCTGTGGAGGAGTTCGGCAACCTGTCGACGATCCTGCAACCAGCTCATGCTGGACACACTGCGGCATCGGGGCCGGTGCCGGGGCAGGCGGCTTGGCCGCTGTGGATAACTCCGCGGGTGGACGCACGCCGTGTGGACAACTCTCGGTCATCCGGCGCTGGCATGCATGAACGTCACGGAATTGGTAACGGAGTGGCTGGCGGGACGAACTTCATGCATGCCGGAGAAGTTGATCCATGCCGGAGTGGGTTGGGGGCGCGCCGGCCGATACCGTTGCCCGGTGGATCCACGACTGGCGCGGCGCAGCGACGTCGGTGACGGCGGCCCACCGGGCGCGGGCGCTGGCGACGGCGCCGCCACCGGGATCGGCGCCGCCACCGGGATCGGCGCCACCGGGATCGGCGCCGCCACCGAGGGCGCCTTCCGGGACGATCTGGAACGGATCCGGTTCTCCCCGTATTTCTCCCGGCTGGCGGCCGTCACCCAGGTGATCAACCAGGGCGCGGCCGGCCAGGTGGTGCACAACCGGCTGACGCACACCGTCAAGGTCACTGCTGTGGCCCGCGCCATCGCCACGATGCTTCGCGCCGGCAGGCACCGGCCCCTGCTGGACGAACTCGGCGGCTGCGACCCCGTCGTCGTGCAGGCCGCCGCCAGCGCGCACGATCTGGGCCACCCGCCGTTCGGGCACCTGGGCGAGCGCATCCTGGACCGGGTCGCGCGTTCCCGCTTCGGACTGGTGGACGGCTTCGAGGGCAACGCCCAGACGTTCCGCATCCTCACCGCGCTGGACGTGCACGGCGAGCACGCACACGGGCTGGACCTGACCGCCGCCGTCCGGGCGGCCGTGCTGAAGTACCCCTGGGCGCGCCTCGGCTACCCGGCCGAGCATCCGCTGGACGCACCGGTGCGGCCCAAGGGTGCCGGGCCCGCCCCCGAAGGCCCCGGATCGGAGAAGTTCTCCGCCTACGTGCTGGACGTCCCGGAGATGGACGAGGTGCGCCGCGCCTACCCGAAGATCGGCGAATGGCAGCAGACCGTGGAGTGCTCGGTGATGGACATCGCCGACGACATCGCCTACTCCCTGCACGATCTGGACGACTTCCACCGCGCAGGGGTTTTGCAGCACGCCTCGGTGGCTGCGGAGTTTCGTACCTGGGTGCGCCGCCGCGGGCAATTCGCCGCGATGCCGCCCGACGAGTTGCGAGCCTTCGACCGCCGGCCCGGCCACTCGCTGGAGTTGCTGCGCCGCCGGATGCACGCCAAGGACGACTGGATGGCCGACGACGAGGTGTTCGCCACCGCCGTCGGACGGGTCGCCTCCGACCTGGTGGACGGGCTGTTGGCGGTGCCGTTCGACTCGTCGATCGCCGCCGAGCGCGCGGTGGACGGGTTCACCACCTCCTGGATCAACCACCTGCAGGAGTCGGTGACGGTCAGCGCGCACCCTCCCGTCCGGGCCGGGCACGTGCTGCTGGACCGGCAGTCGTGGCACGAGGTGACGGTGCTCAAGTTCGTACACCAGCGCTTCGTGCTGGATCGACCCGACCTGGCGTTGTTCCAGCGTGGGCAGGCCCGGCTGCTGGTCGAGCTGGTCAGCGCGCTGGAGTCCTGGCTCGGTGACGCGACGGACGCCAACCGGGCACCGCGCCGGCTGGTCGACCTGGTGGACCTGGCCACCGAGGGATATCACGAGTTGTCCCGTGTGGCACCGGATCTCATCGTCGGACCGACCGGCGAGCCGGCCACGTCGGAGGATGATCTGGCCCGGCTGGGCCGCGGGCGAGGGATCATCGACTACGTGGCGTCCCTGACGGACGACCGGGCGACCGCCACGGCGGCGACGCTCGCCGGGCATGCCGGCCAGCTGTGGACCGGCGGTAACGGGGTCTGATCGGTGCGCATGCACGAACGTGGCGGAAATGGTGACGGAGTGACCAGTGGGACCAACTTCATGCCTGCTGTGGAAGTTGATCCATGCGGGAGGGATGGCGACCAGCACAGCGAGGGCGGC
>JBIQML010000575.1:0-3381 GCA_044463405.1 Nakamurella lactea
CCGTGCCGAGCAGGTGCCCGCCCACGCCGGGCGGCACCGCGAGGTTGTTCGTGTCGGTGTAGAGCGTGGGCAGCGGCGTCCAGAAGAAGGACACCAGCGCCACCGCGGTGATGGCCACCACGATGACGCCGCCGACGATGAGCAACGGGTTCCAGCGGCGGCCGCCGGTGACGGCATGCTGCGATTCGGGCGGCAGCACGGGATCGGGATTCGTCATGCCCTCCCCTCCGCCGCAGCCGCGGGTCGATCACGGTGTAGGCCACGTCCACCACGAAGCTCACGGCGAGCGAGATCGCGACGATGGTGACGACGATGCCCTGCACCGCGAGCCGGTCCTGACGGGCGACGGAGTCCACCAGGTACGACCCGATTCCGGGGATGACGAACACGCGCTCGACGACGACCGCGCCGATCAGGATCGTCACGAGTTGCACGCCGAGCACGGTCAGCACCGGGATCGAGGCATTGCGCAGCCCGTGCCGCCAGGTGGCGCGCCACTGGGTGAGTCCCTTCGCGCGCGCAGTACGCAGGTAGTCCTGCCCCATCTCGTCCAGGACGGCGGAGCGCACATATCGGGCGAGCACCGCCCCCTGCACCAGACCCAGCGACAGCCAGGGCAGGATCATCCGGGCCAGGAAGCCGCCGGGGTCCTCGGCCGGCACGACGTAGCCGCCGGACGGCAGCCAGCCCCATTCCACCGAGACCAGCGCCACCATCAGGATGCCCGCCAGGAATGCCGGAACGGCGATGCCCACCTGCGACAGCGCCGACAGCAGCCAGCCGACCCAGGTGCGGTGCTTCAGGGCGGCGATGGTGCCCATGGGGATCGCCACGGCGAGCGCCACCACCATGCCGCCGGCGATCAGCCAGACCGTCACCATGAGCCGGGCACCGATCTGCGGCCCGATCGGCAGACGGGTCACGTACGAGGTGCCGAAGTCGCCGTGCAGCATGCCGCCGATCCACGACACGAACTGCGTGGTGATCGGGCGGTCCAGCCCCATCCGCTGCCGCATCTCCACGATCGCCTCGGGTGTGGCGTTGGTGCCCAGCGCGGTGCGGGCGGGGTCTCCGACCAGGGTGAGCAGCGCGAAGACGACGGCAGAGGCGACCGCGGCACTGACCAGAAAGATCAGCAGCCGGCGGACCAGCCCCCACCACACCGGCGACTTCAGTCCGTGTAGAGCCCGGCCACGTTCAGCGACTCGCCGATCGCGTTCTCCGGCAGGCCCCGGACGTCGGCGTCCGCCACCATCAGGTTCGGGTACGCCCACAGCCATGCGGCCGCCGCGTCGTCGGCCAGGGTGGTCATCACCTTCCGGAAGTCGGCGATGAACGTGTCGTGGTCGCCGGCGAGTCCCTCGGCCTCCAGCTGGGTCACGTCCGGGTTGGTGTACTGGGTGTAGTAGTCCGGCTTGCCGCTGAACACGGTGGTCACGTCGTACTGCTCGACGTGATTGATGATCGTCATGTCGTAGTCGTACGGGGCGGCGAAGATCTTCCCCAGCCAGTTGTCGAATGTGACATCGCTGGTCTGCACCCTGATCCCGGCCTCCGCCAACTGCGACACGATGATCGGAGCCGCCGCCGCCGCGTACGGAACCGGGGGCAGCGCCAGGCGCAGCGTCAGGTTCGTCTGCCCGGCCTCCTGCAGCAGCTCCTTCGCCTTCGCCACATCGTGCGGATAGCGGTCCGCCAGGTCCACGTACCAGGGGTCAGTGGGTACCTCGTGGGAGCCGATCGGCGTGCCGTACCCCGCCCAGGCCGCCTTGACGATCGCCTCCTTGTCCAGCGCGTAGTTGATCGCCTGCCGCACGCGGACGTCGTTCAGCGGCGGCCGGGCGTCATTCAGGGTCATCATGACCTTGCCGTTGGTGGTGCCGTTGATGACGGTGTACTTGCTGGTGTCGCCGAACTGCGCCAGCGCCTGCGGCGTCTGCACCGTGGTGATCACCTGGATGTCGCCGGTCAGCAGGGCGTTGTCGAGGGTGGAAATGCCGTCCACCACCCCGCCGTCCACCAGGTCGCGCACCTCGAACAGGTTGGTGTCGACCTGGTCGCGCACCTGCAGGCTGTAGCGGCCGTCGACGAAGATGGCGGCCTTGTCCTTGAAGATCACCGCCGCGCCGGCCGAGCCGGTGAAGCCGGTCGCCCAGGCCAGCCGGTCGTTGGCTTCGGGCAGGTATTCGTTCTGGTGCTCGTCCTCGTGCGGCACGACCAGAGCGTCGAGGCCCTGACGGGCCATGGCCTCGCGGATCAGCGGCACGTGTCGCGGGCCGAATGAGGGGTCGGTGCTCTCGTCGAAGGTCTGGCGCATGGCCGGCATGTAAGCGGTTCGCCGCCGGGCGGCAAAGACCGATCGTTGGGTCGCTCCGATAACCGTGATATGAAGCGGCCATGTCCGCTCCGCGCGCGCAATCCTCGTTCAGCGGTAACGGTCCCCGCCGGGGCCGCGCGATAACGCCCGCGACGGACGTCAGACCCCGCCTTCCGGACGGGGGCTGACACGGAGTGCGCCCCTCCGAAGGCTTCAAGACCTGAAGGAGAGGCTCCCGTGACAGACGACATTCCGCCTGCGCCGACGCCGCCGTTTCGCACCGAGCGGCTGATCCTGCGCGACTTCCGCGAGGACGACTTCGACGACGTCCATGCCTACGCCGTGGATCCCGAGGTGGTGCGCTACATGGACTGGGGCCCGAACACGCCCGAGGTCACCCGCCAATACCTGTGCCTGGCGCTTCAGCAGCAGGCCGAGCGCCCCTCGCAAGTGCTGAACCTGGCGATCGAGCACGCGGCCGACCGGCGGGTGATCGGCTCGATCCGGCTGGAGGTGAAGGATCCGGCCAACCGCACCGCCGACATCGGCTATTCGATCCATCGGCCCTACTGGGGGCAGGGCCTCGTGGCCGAGGGCGCGCGGCGGCTGCTGGAGGTCGCCTTCCGGGAGATGGGCCTGCATCGGGTGTTCGCCACCTGTGACGCGCGCAACCGCGGCTCCTGGCGGGTGATGGAGAAGATCGGCATGCGCCGCGAGGGGCTGCTGCGGAAGGCCAACCGCCGCCGCGACGGCTGGCAGGACACGCTGCTCTACGCCGTGCTGGCGGAGGAGTGGGCCTATGACCTTGTCCGGTCAGACCCGGCGCACCACCAGGGTCGACCAGGCGTCGCGGTGTAGGCGGCGATGCAGCCGGAAGCCCTTCGATAGGTAGGCGGCGAGGACGCGCCGCTCCTGCGAGCGCAGCAGGCCGGAAAGGATGGCGAGGCCGCCGGGCTTCAGCGCGCCGTGGATGTCGCGGGCCAGCGCGATCAGCGGCGGGGCCAGGATGTTGGCGAACACCAGGTCGTAGGGAACGCCCTTGCGCACCTCGGGATGGCCGAGAC
>JBIQML010000576.1:0-3366 GCA_044463405.1 Nakamurella lactea
ACCCCCCGGAAGAGCACCTCGCCGGTGGTCACCACCCGGGAGGACTGCGGGATCAGCCGCAGCAGCGACAGCATGGTCACGCTCTTGCCGGACCCGGATTCGCCCACCACACCGACCGTCTCGCCGGGGAAGACGTCGAAACTGACGCCGTCGACGGCCTTGATCGACTCGGTGCGGGTGCGGAACGTGACGTGCAGGTCCCGGATGGACAGCAGCGGTTCGTTCGTGCTGGCGGTCATCGGCACCTACTCCCGCAGGCTCGGGTCGAAGGCGTCCCGAAGGCCGTCACCGACGAGGTTGAAGCTCAGCACGGCCAGGAAGATCGCCAAGCCCGGGAACGTCATCTGGTAGGAGGCGTTGAAGATGAACGAGCGGGCGGCGCCGAGCATGGTGCCCCACTCCGGTGTGGGCGGTTGCACCCCCAGGCCCAGGAAGCCGAGCCCGGCTGCGACCAGGATCGTGACGCCGATGTTCAGGGTGGCGTAGACGATGATCGGGGTCAGCGCGTTGCGCAGCACGTGCCGCCACAGGATGGCGATCGGCCGCTCCCCGAATGCCACCGCGGCCTCGACGTAGACCTCCTCACGCAGCGACAGCGCCTGCCCGCGGGCGAGCCGTATGAACTGCGGGATCACGCCGATCCCGGCCGCGATCGTCACGCTCTCGATGCCGACGCCGAACACCGCCACCAGCACCAGCGCCAGCAGGAACGGGTTGAACGACAGCAGGATGTCGGTGATCCGCTGGATCACCATGTCCGTCATGCCGCCCACGTAGCCGGAGATCAGACCGAGCGGCACCCCGATGATCGCCGCGATGCTGACCGCCACCACGCCGATGGCCAGCGTGTACCGGCCGCCGTACATGATGCGCGCCAGGATGTCCTGGCCCAGGTCGTCGGTGCCGAATGGGTGCGCCCACGACGGCGGCAGGAACGCCGAACTCAGGTCCTGGCCGGCCGGGTCGTACGGAGTCAGCAGCGGCGCGAACGCGGCCGCCACCGCGAAGATCAGCAGGAAGGCCACGCCGATCATCGCACCCTTGTTGTGTGCGAACGTCCGGAACTTCTTGGCGGTCCCACGATCCGTCACCGGTTCCGCGGTGACGCCCTCGGCGGTCATCAGCACGTCCGTCATCGATACAACCTCACCCGGGGATCGACCACCGAATACAGCAGGTCCGTGATGATGTTGACCACGATGAACATCGCCGCGAAGGTCAACACGATGCCCTGCACGAGCGGGAAGTCCCGATTGTTGATCGAGGACACCAGCAGCTGCCCGATGCCCGGCCAGGAGAAGATCGTCTCGGTGAGCACGGCGCCTCCCAGCAGGGTGCCGAACTGCAGTCCGATGACCGTCAGGATCGGGATGAACGCATTGCGCAGCGCATGCCGCACCGCCACCCGCTCCCGGACCCCCTTGGCGCGCACCGTCCGCACGTAGTCCTGGTCCAGGGTGTCCAGCATGGTGGACCTGGTCATCCGGGAGACCACCGCCATGGAGAACACCCCGAGGGTGATCGTCGGCAGCACCAGGCTGGACAGCGAGTCCGCCCCGCCGATGGGCAACAGCTTCAGCTTCACCGAGAACAGCACGATGAGCAGGATTCCCAGCCAGTACACCGGCATCGAGATCCCGGCGACGCCGAGCATGGAGCTGATCGCGTCCGCCCACTTGCCCTTGTGGGTGGCCGCCAGCACCCCGAGCGCGATCCCGACGATCACCCCGACCACCGTGCCGAGCACGGCCAGCACGATGGTGTACGGCAGCCGGGCACCGATCTCGGAGAGGACCGGAGTCCCCAGCCGCGGGGAGACACCCAGGTTGCCGTGCGCGATGTTCCCCAGGTAGCGCCAGTACTGCACCCACACCGGCTGGTCCAGCCCCATGCTGTGCCGGAGCTTCGCCACCTGCGCCGGGGTGGCCTGCAGGCCGGCGATCACCCGGGCCGGATCGCCCGGCAGCGCGCGTACCAGCAGCACCATCACCGCGAGCACGCCCAGCAGCGTGATCACCGCGGCCACCAGCCGGCGCACGATGTAGCTGAGGAAGCCGCTCACGCCGTTCGGCCCGTCACCGTTGCCGCACGTCCGACGACGGGTGCGGTGCCGGCGGACAGGGTCCGCCGGCCACCCGAACCAGGCATGTCTCGATCGCCGCCGTCACGACGCCGGGTGCACGCCCATCGTTTCGAACTTCTCGTTCGGAACGTACGACACGCCGGTGATCTTGGAGTTGTAGGCCAGGATCAGCGTCTGGCTCCACAGGAAGATCCACGGCGCCTGCTCCCAGACTCGCTTCTGGATATCGCACATCGTCTTGTTCCGGCTGCTGTCGTTCAGGTCGGTGGACGCCTGCTTGGCCATCTGGTCGACCTGGGAGTCGGAGAAGAACGAGGTGTTCAGGCCGTTCGGCGGGATGGTGCTGCCGGTGAACATCTGCAGCTGGGTGGGCCCGTCCAGCGCCCCCGGCGCCCAGCCGAGGACGTGCATGTCGAATGGCCCCTTCGGCTCTTCGATGGCCGAGACGTAGGACGGCCAGTCCATCGTGCTGACCTTGGCGGTGACACCGACCTTGCGCAACTGCCCCGAGATGGCCTGGGCGAACTGCATGTCCTGCAGGTAACGACCGGTCGGGGACCCCAGCGTGAGGCTGAGGTTCTTCACGCCGGCCTCGGACAGCAACTGCTTGGCCTTGTCCGGGTTGTAGTCGTAGTTGCCGACCTTGCAGTAGCCCGACAGCGAGGACGGGAACGGCGAATCCATCTTGTTGACCGCGCCGAACATGACGCTCTTGATCAGCGCGTCCTTGTCGACCGCGTAGTTCAGCGCCTGCCGGACCTTGACGTTGTCGAACGGCGCCTTGGCGGCGTTGATCGCGATGAACACGGAGCGGTCGCTGGGTGCCTTGAGCACCTTGGTGGCCGGGTTGGCGGTCAGCGACTGCAGGTCGGTCACCGGCGGGTTCATGATGATGTCGAGCTGACCCGCCAGCAGGCCGGCCTCCCGCGAGTTGGCCTCCGGGATGATCTTGAAGTCCACCGTCTTGTAGTAGGGCTTGGTGCCCCAGTAGTCGTCGACCCGGGTGTAGACGACCTCGCTGCCCTTCTTCCAGCTGGTGAACTGGTAGGGGCCGGTGCCGACCGGGTGCACGATGTTCGTCGGCTTGTTGCCGTCCTTGGTGGCCGAGGTGGGCGAGAAGATCGACGCGACCGTGGTGCTCAGGTTCGGCAGCAGGTTGGGGTCGGGCTGCTTGAGGTGGATGGCGACCGTGTTGTCGTCGACGGCCTCGAGGCTCTTCATGGTGGCGAATCCGGCACCGATCGGGACCTTGACCTTGCCGCTGATCAGCCGGTCCAGGCTGT
>JBIQML010000577.1:0-3364 GCA_044463405.1 Nakamurella lactea
CGGACCGCGATGGCCTCGGGGCGGCGCGCCGAGGGCCTGCGCCAGCTGCGTCGGGGCCTGGACGACCTGAACCGGTTCCAGGCGCTGTTCGGCTCCCAGGACCTGCAGACGGCCAGCGCGGTCTGGGGTCGCCAGCTGGCCGCGGCCGGTCTGCGCGCGGCCGTCGACTCCGGCTCGCCGGCACAGATCCTGCAGTGGCTGGAACGCTCCCGGGCCACCAGCACCCGGTTGCCGCACCTGCGCCCGCCCGCGGATCCGGTGCTGGCCGCCGATCTCGGGGCGCTGCGACTGGCTGAGGCGGAGGCCCGCTCTGCCGTGCTGGCCGGCCGCACCGACCCCGCGCGGGAACGGGCGATCGCCCAGCTGCGACGGCAGATCCGCGCCCGAACCTGGACCCTCGGCGGATCCGGCACCGTGCCGCGGCCGCCGTCGCTGCGCAGCGTGCAGCGGGCGCTGGGCCAGTCCGAGCTGACCGGTGCCCGCCCGACCGTGCTGGCCTATTTCCACGGCGCCGGCCACGTGCACGCCCTGGTCATCACCCCCTCCTCGGCCAGCTACCTGCAGCTCGCCCCGCTGGATGAGTGCGAGGAACTGATCCGGGTGGCCGCCGCCGACCTGGAGCTGCTGTCCGCCGAGCGCATGCCGCCGGAGCTCCGACGCGTCGCCACCCGGTCGCTGGACGCTGCCGTGACCGCGCTGTCCGGACAGCTGGTGGAACCCCTCGGACCGGCGGACGGACCCGTGCTGATCTCCGGCGCGGGCCCGCTGGGCGCGGTGCCGTGGTCGCTGCTCCCGGCGCTGGCCGGGCGTCCGGTCTCGGTGACCACCTCCGTGTCGGCCAGCATCGCTGGTCTTGCCCCGCGCCCTGCGGCGCACCGCAACGGCGTGCTCGCCGTCGCCGGCCCGCGGGTGGACCGCGCCGACCAGGAGGTGCACTCGGTGGTCGAGCGGTATCCGGGGGCGGCCGCGCTCACCGGCGACGACGCCACCGGGGCGGCCGTGCTGGAACGCATCCCACCCAGCGGGCTGCTGCACATCGCCGCGCACGGTCATCACGAGCCGGACAGCCCGCTGTTCTCCTCGGTGGTGCTCGCCGACGGGCCGCTGTTCGCCTACGACATCGCCCCGAACAGGGCGTTGCCGGATCAGATCGTGCTGTCCAGTTGCGACGTGGGCCGCACGGCGATCCGCGGCGACGGGGAACCGCTCGGGCTGGCGGCCGCGTTGTTGCGCAGCGGAGTGCGCACCGTCATCGCCGCCGTCGCCCCGGTGTCCGACCGGGCCGCGGCCGCGGTGATGGCGGGATACCACGACGGGCTGGCCGCGGGCCGCGGGCCGAGCGCCGCGCTCGCGGCGGCGTTGCCGCTGGCCGGGGACGCGCCGGCGCCCTTCTGCTGCTTCGGCGCCGGGACCGCGGAGCGGTAGATGCTGCTTTCCTGGATCCTGCTGGCCGTCGGGCTGGTGCTGGTGGTGCTGACGGCCATCTACGTGGCGGCCGAGTTCTCGCTGGTGACGGTGGATCGGGCCGCCGTCGACCGTGCCGCCGAGCAGGGCAGCGGCCCGGCGCGCGCGGTGCGGGCCGGGCTGCGCCGGCTTTCCACCCAGCTCTCCGGCGCCCAGATAGGCATCACCGTCACCACGCTGGCGCTGGGCTACGTGATGGAGCCGTCGCTGGCGCGGCTGTTGACCGGGCCGCTGACGGCGACCGGGATGTCCAGGGTGGCCGCCGCGTCGGTCGCCGTCACCGTCTCGCTGATCCTGGCCACCGCCCTGTCCATGGTGTTCGGCGAGCTGGTCCCCAAGAACCTGGCCATCGCCGAGCCGCTGCGCACCGCCGGCGTGGTCATCCGGCCGATGAGCGTCACGACAGCGCTGTCCCGGCCGCTGATCTGGGTGCTCAACGGCACCGCGAACGGCGTGCTCAGGTTGCTCGGAATCGCACCGCAGGAGGAGCTGCGCTCCACCCGATCCGCGCAGGAGCTCTGGTCACTGGTCCGCCGGTCGGGTGCGCAGGGCACCCTGGAACGGCCGACCGCGAAGCTGCTGGCGCAGTCCATCACGTTCTCCGGCAAGACCGCCGACGACGTGCTGACCCCCCGGGTCGACGTGGTGTTCGTGCGGGCCGACGACCCGTCCGGCACGGTGATCGACGCCGCCGTCGAGTCCGGGTTCTCCCGGTTCCCGGTGATCGGGACCGACGCCGACGACGTGGTCGGGCTGGTGCACCTCAAGAGAGTGGTCGCGGTGCCGCCGGACGCCCGGGACGGCGTCGACGTGCGATCGCTGATGGTGCCCGCCCCGGTGGTTCCCGGCACCCTGCCGCTGGACAACACGCTGGAGTTGCTGCGCGGCCGCGGCCTGCAGATGGCCGTGGTGGCGGACGAGTACGGCGGCACGGCGGGCATCGTCACCCTCGAGGACGTGGTGGAGGAGCTGGTCGGCGAGATCACCGACGAGCACGACCCGGGGGAGAGCCGTCCGGCGCGGCAGCCCGACGGCACGTGGGTGCTGCCCGGGTCGCTGCGTCCGGACGAGATCGTCGACCAGACCGGGCTGCAACTGCCCGAGTCCGGCGACTACGAGACCGTCGCCGGCCTGCTGATGGACCGGCTGGACCGGGTGCCCGCGGTCGATGACGAGGTGATGGTGCCGGCCGTGCTGAACGCGGACGTGGCGCTGGGGGCGCTGCCGGGGGACGAGGCGATTCCGGCCGACGCCGACTCCGAGGTGCCCCGCGGCGTCACCGCACGCCTGACGGTTCTGGCGATGGACGGCCGTCGGGTGCTGCAGGTGCGGCTGTCGGCGGCCGGCACCCGGGAGGGGGGTGTGGACGATGACGACGGCTGATCGACGATCGTGCGGGATCCGCACCGCCGGGCGTCACGGGTCGTGCGGCATCGGCGTCCAGCCCCGGGGTCGCGGATGAACGCCTGGTTGTTGCTCGTGGTGCTGGCCCTGCTGGTCGCCTCGGCGTTGTTCGTGGCCGCCGAGTTCTCCCTGGTCGCCGCGCGTCGCACGCAGATCGAGCCGCTGGCGGTCGACAGCGCCCGGGCCCGGTCGACGCTGGTGGCGATGGAAGAGGTGTCGGTCATGATGGCCTGCGCCCAGCTCGGCATCACCGCCTGCGGGGTGCTGCTGGGCGCCGTCGGCGAGCCCGCCGTCGCCCACCTGCTGGAACCGGCCTTCGCCGCGGCCGGACTGCCCGAGGTCGCGGTGGAGACGGTGGCCGTCGTGATCGCGCTGCTGCTGGTCGTCTCGGCGCACGTCGCGTTCGGTGAGATGGTGCCCAAGAACATCGCGCTGGCCGGCCCGGAGCGGGTGGCGATGGCGTTGGCGCCCGGTCTGCTGGCGCTGACCAAGGCCA
>JBIQML010000578.1:0-3361 GCA_044463405.1 Nakamurella lactea
CCGCGCAGGCGCTGTCCCGTCGGATGTGATCCCCGCGACGCCCGGAGTCCACAGCCCGGACCGCTGCCCATCGCCGAGTCCGGACCCCGGTAGCGTTGAGCGCACCAACGGACGGTCGGCCGCGCGACAGACCGACCTCCGGCACTCTTCGAGAGGCGGCGAAGCGTCATGACGCAACTGGTCGCGGGTCCCGCGGGACGCCCGGGCCGGCCGTTCGGCACCGTGCTGACCGCGATGGTCACCCCGTTCACCCCGTCCGGCGAGGTGGACCTGGACAAGCTCGGCGCGCTGGCCGAGCGCCTGGTGGAGCAGGGCAACGACGGCCTGGTGGTCAACGGCACCACCGGCGAATCGCCGACCACCACCGACGCGGAGAAGCAGGCCATCGTGCGGGCCACCGTGCAGGCGGTCGGGGACCGTGCCACCGTCGTCACCGGCGTCGGCACCTACGACACCGCGCACTCCATCGAGCTGGCCAGGCAGGCGGAGCAGGCCGGGGCGCACGGTGCGCTGATCGTCAGCCCCTACTACTCGCGGCCGCAGCAGGCCGGACTGCTGGCGCACTTCACCGCGGTCGCGAACGCCACCGACCTGCCCGTGATGCTCTACGACATCCCGCCGCGCGCCGTGGTGGCCATCGACCCGGCCACCCTGATCGAGCTGTCCGGGCATCCTCGGATCACCGCCGTCAAGGACGCCAAGGGCGACCTGCTGGCCGGATCGCAGGTGATCGCCGGCTCCGACCTGACCTACTACTCGGGCGACGATCCGCTGACGCTGCCGTGGATGTCGGTGGGAGCGGTCGGCATCGTGAGCATCATCGCGCACGTCGTCGGGCCGCACGTGCGCGCCATGGTGGACGCGGCGCTGTCCGGGGACTACGTCACCGCCAGGGCGCTGCACCTGGCCCTGCTACCGGTGCACCGCGCGATGTCCCGCACCGGCGGCGGCGCCGGCCTGGTGTTCGCCAAGGCCGCGCTGCGGCTGGCCGGATTCGACGTCGGGGAGCCGCGGCTGCCGCAGATACCTGCCACCGCCGAGCAGATCTCCCGGATCGAGGCCGACCTCGCGGAGCTGGCGCCGGTGGAGAAGGTGGTCGCGGCCGCGGCGCGTCCGGTGTCCCCGGCGAGGGTCTCCGCGTGACGCCATCCCGATCGGACGGATCGGCCAGGCGCGGACCCGCCGGGCAGGGGCTCACCGCACCCCCACCGCTGTCCCGCGATGCGCTGCGCCTGGTGGCGCTCGGTGGCATCGGCGAGATCGGCCGCAACATGACGGTCTACGAGTACCGCGGCCGGCTGCTGGTGGTGGACTGCGGGGTGCTGTTCCCGGAGGACGCCCAGCCGGGGGTGGACCTGATCCTGCCTGACCTGCGGCTGGTGGAGGACAGGGTCGACGACATCGAGGCCATCGTGGTCACCCACGGCCACGAGGACCACATCGGCGCGCTGCCGTTCCTGCTGCGGCTGCGGCCCGACATCCCGCTGTACGGGTCGCGGTTCTCGCTGGCGCTGGTCTCCGCCAAGTGCCGCGAGCACCGGCTGACCCCGCAGCTGAACGTGATCGCGGAGGGACAGCAGCGCACGGTGGGCTCGTTCGGGCTGGAGTTCTTCGCCGTCAACCACTCCATCCCGGATGCGCTGGCGGTCGCCATCACCACTCCCGCCGGAACAGTGCTGCACACCGGCGACATCAAGCTCGACCAGCTGCCGCTGGACGGCCGGCTCACCGACCTCGGCGGCTTCGCCCGGCTCGGTGACGCCGGCGTCGACCTGCTGTGCGTGGACTCCACCAACGCCGAGGTGCCGGGGTTCGTCGCCTCCGAGTCCGAGCTCGGCCCGGTGCTGGACTCCTACATCCGGTCCGCGCCGCAGCGGGTGATCGTCGCGTCCTTCGCCTCGCACGTGCACCGGGTGCAGCAGATGCTGGACTCCGCCCAGCGGCACCGGCGCAAGGTCGCCTTCGTCGGGCGATCCATGGTGCGCAACATGCAGATCGCCCAGGACCTGGGGCTTCTCGCTGTTCCGGACGGCCTGGTGCTCGGCCTGGACAAGGTGCTCGAGCTGCCCGCCGAGCAGGTGATGCTGATCTCCACGGGCTCCCAGGGCGAGCCGCTGTCGGCGCTGTCCCGGATGTCCCGCGGCGACCACCGGCAGGTGTCGCTGACCGAGGGCGACACGGTGATCCTGGCGTCGTCGATGATCCCGGGCAACGAGACCAGCGTGTTCACGGTGATCAACGAGCTGTCCGCGCTCGGCGTGACGGTGGTGCACCAGGGCGTGGCCAAGGTGCACGTGTCCGGCCACGCGTCGGCGGGGGAGTTGCTGTTCCTGTACAACGCGGTGCGGCCCCGCAACGTGATTCCGGTGCATGGGGAATGGCGGCACCTGCGGGCGCAGTCCCGGCTGGCGCAGGCCACCGGCGTGCCCGCCGACCGGGTGGTGCTGGCGCCCAACGGCACGGTGGTGGACCTGGCCGACCGGCGGGCGCGGATCGTCGGGCACGTCGACGTCGGCATGGTGTACGTGGACGGCAACGCTGTCGGTGACGTCGGGGAGACCACGCTGTCGGATCGGCTGGTGCTGGGCGAGGACGGGTTCATCGCCATCACGGTGGCCATCGACTCCGACACCGGGCGGGCAGTGGCCTCGCCGACCATCTCCGGCCGCGGGTTCTCCGACGACCCGAAGGCGCTGGACGGCGTGCTGCCGCTGGTGGAGGCCGAACTGGCCTCCACCGAGGCGGACGGCATCACCGACACCCACCGGGTGGCGCAGGCCGTGCGCCGGGTGGTCGGCAAGTGGGTGTCCGACAGCTACCGGCGACGCCCGATGATCGTCCCGACGGTGCTGGCGGTCTGAGGAGAGGGACTCGATGCTGATCTATCACGTGGCACTCGCCGGCGACTGGGATGCGGCGGAACGCGCCGGCAGCTACCGGATCTCCACCCTGGGCAGGTCGCTGGAGGACGAGGGCTTCATCCACTGCTCGTACGCCAGTCAGGTGGCGGGGACGGCGAACACGTTCTACGCGTCGGTGACGCAGCCGCTGGTGCTGCTGAGCGTGGACACCGATCTGCTGCCGTCCGAGGTGATCGCCGAGAATGCCGGCGGCGGCATCGAACTGTTCCCGCACGTGTACGGCCCGATCCCGGCGTCGGCCGTGGTGGCGGTGACGGAGTTGACCAGGGACGCCGGCGGCCGGATCGTGGTGCCCGCTTCGTAGTACGGCGGTGCCGGCGGGCCGGGACGGGGTCAGTTCGGGGCGGGACTCAGCCGGAGGGTGACGATCTGGAACGGGCGTAGCGCCAGTCGCGCCCCGTCCGGGTCGGCGGAGAGCAGAGCCCGCGGGATTGCGCCGT
>JBIQML010000579.1:0-3354 GCA_044463405.1 Nakamurella lactea
GACCTCGGCGGGGATCCGCTGTCCTCGGGCGGCGGGCCCGGCGGCCCGGGCATGGGCGACCCGTTCGGCGCCATGGGACTCTCGGACATCATGGACGCCTTCTTCGGCGGCGGGGCGGCCACCGGTGCCCGATCCCGTGGCCCGCGTCCCCGCGTGCGGCAGGGAGAGGACGCGCTCATCCCGGTCGAGCTCACCCTGGAGGAGTGCGCCAGCGGCGTCTCCAAGGACCTCACGGTGGACACCGCCACGCTGTGCACCACCTGCCACGGCTCCGGCTGCACCCCGGGCACCTCGCCGATGACCTGCGAGGTGTGCCACGGCGCGGGGGAGACCCAGCAGGTGCAGCGGTCCCTGCTCGGCCAGGTCATCACCTCGCGCCCCTGCCGGGTGTGCCGGGGCTTCGGTGACGTGATCATAGACCCGTGCCGGCAGTGCAACGGCGACGGCCGGGTCCGGGCCCGGCGCACCGTGCGGGCCAACATCCCTGCCGGCGTCGGCGACGGCATCCGGGTCCGGCTGGCCGGCCAGGGCGAGGTCGGACCGGGCGGCGGTACCCCAGGCGACCTGTACGTCGAGGTGCGGGAGCTGGCGCACGAGCGGTTCACCCGGGACGGCATCGACCTGCACTGCACGGTGCACGTGCCGATGACGGCCGCCGCGCTGGGCGCCTCGATGTCGCTTGAGGTGCTGGACGGCGCCGAGGACCTGGACATCCAGCCGGGCACCCAGTCCGGGACCGTGGTCACCATGCGCGGGCATGGCATGCCGCAGCTGCGCGGCACCGGCCGGGGCAGCCTGTTCGTGCACATCGAGGTGGTCACGCCGACCCGGGTGGATGCGCAGCAGGCGGACCTGCTGCGGCAGCTGGCCAAGCTGCGCGGCGAGGAGCAGCCGGAGCTGGCGGTGCGGGCGCACGGCGGGCTGTTCAACCGGATCCGCGGCTCGTTCTCCAGCCGGTGAGCCGGCCGGGCACCGGCGCCGAACCCTTCTTCCTGGTCGACCCGCTTCCCGCTCCCGGCGAGTTCCTGCTGGACGGCGACGAGGGTCGGCACGCCTCGACGGTGCGCCGGATGCGGCCGGGCGAGCAACTGGTGCTCGCCGACGGCCGCGGCACGCATGCGGGTGCCACCGTGCTGGCAGCCGGCCGCGGAACGCTGGCCCTGCAGGTCGGTGACGCGGTCACCGATGCGGAGCCGGCCCCGCGGGTGGTGCTGGTCCAGGCGCTGCCCAAGGGCGAGCGATCCGACCTGGTGGTGGACCTGGCCACCGAGGCAGGCGTCGACGAGATCGTGCCCTGGCAGGCCGGGCGCTGCGTTGCCCGCTGGACCGCCTCGCCGGACAAGGCCAACCGGGGGCGGGCCCGGTGGCAGTCGGTGGCGCGCGAGGCCGCCAAGCAGTCGCGCCGCAGCAGGGTGCCGGTGGTGCGACCGCTGGCCGACTCGAACGCCGTCGTGGGTCTCGTGGCCGGCGCCGGCGCAGCGCTGGTGCTGCACGAATCGGCGGTGACGCCGGTCCGTGCGGTGACGATGCCCGCGGACGGCACCCTCGTCCTGGTGGTGGGGCCCGAGGGCGGCATCTCGCCCGACGAACTGGCCCTCTTCGAGCGGGCCGGGGCGCGGCCGGTACGCCTGGGACCGGAGGTGCTGCGAACCTCCACCGCCGCGGCGGTGGCCCTGGGCGCGCTCGGCGTGCTGACCGGGCGCTGGTCCTGAGGGCCCGTCACCGCCCGCCGTGACCCGCCGCCGTCCACGGCCTGCCGGGGACGAGGTCGCGATCGGGCGCGCGTCCGGCGACCGGCACAACCGCGCCGATCGCACCAGCAGGTCGCGCACCGGCACGGGATGCCACCGGGCGTCTCGTGGCGCTGTCCCGCCGGTGCGGGCGTGCGATGATCAGCCGGTGCCAGCCAGCATCGTGCGGACCATGCGATACGGCTCGGATCCGAGCCAGTTCGCCCGGCTGCACCTGCCGCGGTACGGCTCGGGCCTTCCCGTGGTGGTCGTGGTGCACGGCGGCTTCTGGCGGCAGCGCTACGACGTGTCGCTGGCCGACCCGCTGGCGGACGACCTGGCGGTGCACGGCTTCGTCGGCGTCGCGGTGGAGTACCGCAGGGTCGGTGACGGGGGATCCGGTGGCTGGCCGCAGACGCTGATGGACGTCGCCACGGCGGTGGACGACCTTCCCGCCGCCGGCCAGTACCTGGCGCGCGGACGGCTGGACCTGGGCAGGGTGGCCGCGGTGGGGCATTCGGCGGGCGGGCACCTGGTCGGCTGGCTGGCGCATCGGGGGGCGTTGCGGGCCTCGACGCCGGGTCGGACCGAGCCGGGCGACGGGCACCTGCCGCTGGCCGGTGTGGTGTCGCAGGCCGGCGTGTTGGATCTGGTCGCGGCCAGCGACGAGCGGTTGGGCGACGGCGCCGTCATCGATCTGATGGAGGGCTCCGCCGGGTCGCTGCCGCAGCGCTACGCGCACGCGTCCCCGCTGCAGCACGTCGGCGACGGCGCCCGGGTGATCTGCGTGCACGGCGACGCCGACGACACGGTGCCGATCTCGCAGTCGCGGCGCTACGTCGAGGCGGCGGTCGCCGCCGGGGATCCCGCGGAGCTGGTGACGCTGCCCGGGGTCGGGCACTTCGAGCTCATCGACCCCGCGCACCGGGCCTGGGCGGTGTGCCGGGAGCGGCTGGCCGGACTGCTCGGCTCCTCGCAGGGGCCGTCCGCCCGCGTCGCCGATCCGCCCGGCTGACCGGCGGCCGCGCCCGTCACCGTGCTGCCGGCGGCCGCGCCCGTCACCGTGCTGCCGCCGGCCGCCGGCGTCCACCGGCCGTCACGGACGGCCCCCAGCAGCGTCGCGGCGGCCCACCGTAGGCTCATCGGATGTCTTTGACGGTGGAGCTGGAGCAGGGCAGGGCAGCCTGCCGCGCCTCGGTGGACTCGTTCCTGCGGGCCGCGCGGGGCATCGACGAGTACCAGCTGCTGGGCGCATCGCGCTGCCACGGCTGGGCCAGGCTGGACGTCCTCGTGCACGTGATCGGCGGGTGGCAGGAGATGCTTGCCGGGCTGGTCTCGCTGGTCGACCGGGAGCCCACCGTGGACACCGCCTCGTACTGGTCGGCCTTTCGCGCCGAGTACGGCGCCGAGGACCCGGTGGAGGTGCTCACCGCGCAGCGTCGCCGGAGCGCCGGGTTCGCCCGACCCTCCGCCGCGGTCGGTCAGCTGGCCAACGTCGGCGCCAGCGTGCTGCGGGGCATCGAGTGTGCGCCGGACCGGCACTGCCAGTGGGACGGCCAGGTATTCGCCATGGGCGACTTCCTGGCCCTGTGCATCGAGCAGGCGAATCTGATTGCCCACGATC
>JBIQML010000580.1:0-3353 GCA_044463405.1 Nakamurella lactea
TGGAGCATCCGACAGCCGGCTCGCCCGGTGGGAAGCCGGCCGCGGACGCCGCGCGCGACGGGGACCGGGGCCCCGAAACGCCCGGCTACGGGTTCCGTCCGCTCGACCCCCTGGGAGTGCACTTCCTGCACCCCGTCACGCCGCCCCTCCCGCCGGCCGCGGGCGGGCCGGAGGACCCGTCACCGCTGCAGCGGCTGTCTCCCGACTGGGACACCTCCCGCACCGACGTCGCCGCCCGTGACCGCCTGGTCGCGGTGCTGTGCCGGCGCGGGGGTACCACCGGACCGACGCTGGCGACGCTGGAGGAGTTCTTCACCGGCAACGGTGACCCGCGCAGCATCGCGCCGGGCCTGCGCGGGGCGGTGCCGCTGGCCACCTTCAACACCGTGCTGCACCGGGTGCGTGACCACCGACAGGTCGCCGAGCTGCTGGTCCAGGTGGAGCCGCTGGAGTCCGGTCGATACCCGGCCGGGGAGTGGCCGGTGGCCGGCAGCGTGCACCTGGTCACCACCCTGGACGCGGACGAGATCGACGCGCTGGTCACGGATCTGCGGCCGGAGCCCGCCCTCGGCCCGCTGCCGGCCGACCGGCTTGCCGGTGGTGCGCCGGCACCCACGGGTAGCGCCGAGTTCGCCCTCTGGTGGGACTAGCTGCGTGGACCGGCCGGCCCCTGCATCGGGAGTCGTGGGTCCGGCGACGCGCTCCGGCGCGTCCTGAGGCCCACGACTGCGACGGTGCCGGCTGCGGCACACTGGGTCGATGCACTCCGATCATGTCGTGGGACCCTCCGGGATCACCGTCACCGGTATCGGCAGTGCGATGGCGGCGGTCGACCGGGTCACCGCCACCCTGGGGGTCGAGATCGTCCGTGCGGATGCCGGAGACGCGTTCCGGGTGGCATCGGGCAGGGCCGACGCGGTGCTCGCCGTGCTGGCCGATCACGGCGTGGACTCCCGGTCCGTGCGCACCGCAGACCTGTCGCTGGGACCCCGGTACGAGTACCGCGGCAACGAGCAGGTGCTCACCGGATACCAGGCGGCGCAACGGTTGATCGTGACCTTGGACGGCCTGGCCACCGTGGACCGGATGCTCACCGATGTGGTCGGTCGGGCCGGCGAGGGTCTGCGCATCGAGCAGGTTGCGCTAACCGCCGCCAACCCCCGTGAGGCCGAATCCGATGCCAGGGCCGCCGCGATGATCGACGCGCGGGAGAAGGCGACGTCGCTGGCGGCGCTGTCCGGTCGACCGCTGGGCCGGGTGGAGCGGGTATCCGAGCGGCCGGACGTCGGACCCCGCCCCGTGGCGCTGATGGCACACCGGGCCATGGACAGTTCCGCCTTCATGCCGCTGGCGACCGGGGACACCGCGGTGACGGTGTCGCTCGAGGTGCAGTTCGCCTGGGCCGACTGAGGTCCCGCGGCGGTCGACCCGGCGCGCCATCGGAAGCCGCGCTGGCGGCATCGCCGCTATCGGAACATGCTGCCCGGTCCGTGCCGCAGGGTCCTGCGGTTGGTCCGGGGCCGGGTGACCACGCTCAGCAGTGAGCGCGACCGCGGACCGACGTGCACGTCGCCGTCGATGCCGATGTCGGCCAGCACGGAGCGGGCGTCCCGGATCTGGTTACGGCCCCCCGCCTTCCCTGCCGCCAGGGCGATGTCTGCCAGGTCCAGCAGCCGGGTCAGGTCGTACCCGTGCGCAGTGCTGGAGGCGAGCCCGATGGTGCAGGTGATGCTGCAGGTCTCCGGGGCCGGCCCGTCGCTCAGCGGGTGCCGCTGACCGGCCACCCGACTGCGGATCCGCTCCGCCGCACCGGCTGCCACGGCCGGGGCCGGTCCGAACATCGTCACCACGAACTCCTCGCCGCCGAACCGGCCCAGCAGGTCGCCGGGCCGTGCCTCCGAGCGCAGCGCATCCGCCAGGTTGTTCAGCACTCGGTCGCCGATCAGATGCCCGTAGGTGTCGTTGACGAGCTTGAAGCGGTCGATGTCGATGATCATGACCGTCACCGGTATGCCACGAGCCTCTGCCGCGGTCAGCAGTTCGCGAGTGCGCTCCTCCCAGTGCCAGGCGTTGGGCAGGCCGGTCTTCGGATCGATCCGGGCATGCCAGTTGAGTTCCGGCCAGCGGAGCGCGAACGCGGCGAACAGCAGCGGCGCCAGCCCGGCGAGTCCCAGGTTCGGATCGGAGCGCATGACGGCGGCGACCAGCATCCCGGAGAACGCGCACCCCAATTCGACCAGCGTCCACCGGTCGTCCAGCCACAGCACCGTCCCGCTGGGAGTACCGATGACGTGCGCGACGGTGACGGCGATGACGGCCCCGACGACCCACAGCCCGGCGATGCCGACCACCGCCGACAGCGCGAATCCCGGGACGAGCAGGGTGGCGCCGTGCAGCACGGACGTGGTCAGCACGGTGATGGACGCCACCACGACGCGCCATCGAAGCGGATGCGCACGCTTGACCAAGCCGACGATCACCGACAGCGCGACCAGGACGGCGAACGCGGACGGCGGGGTCAGCAGGGCGGCCGGCAGCAGCCAGACGGTATGCACGTCCCACGGCGGAGCGGAGTCGTTGTCCGGCGGGTTGAACCGGTATCCGACCAGGACGCCGATGACGCCGACGACGGCCATCACGATGACGACGTGCCAGTCGGTGGCCGTCGGCGGTCGCAGGTCCGCGAGGGTCACGGCCACCCCGGCGGCGACGGCGAGCACCGCGACGGTGACGGTGGTGATGATCCCGCCCCGACCGCTGGCCGGGGCCGGTCCCGGAGCCGCGGGAGGGGCGTCGTCCAGCGGCAGCGGGTCCTGGTCGGGCAGCGTCGTCACCACCAGCGGGGTCCGGACGCGTTGCTGGAGGAGGCCGGCAGGCTCACCATCGGCCCGTTCGCCCGGCGTATCGCGTGCCGGGGTGGCGTCGCGTGCCGGGGTGGCGCCGCGTGCTGGGCCTGGCGATTCGCGCCGCCCCAGCTGCGCTTCGGCGTCGCGCGGTGCCCATGGTTCGCTCCGGGCCTCGCTCACTGCGCTCCCGGGGACGATGCCCTGCCTGTGGCGCGGGCGGGTGGATAGCGGCCGGAATCCCAGCGGCCGGGACGACGCCAGGCTACCGCACGCGCGCGGTCAATCACCCAAGGTAACCAAAATGCAACCCGGTCGGGTTACGCCGGCACTCTCCGGGCCAGTTCGGCGATGGCGGCGGTGAAGCACTCCATCGGCGGGTTCACCAGGCCGGCGCCGACCTGGCCGGTACCGGCCACCTTGCCGGCCATCCCGGTGTTGATCTGCGGCAGCACCCCGGTGCGCAGCACCCGGGTCACGTCGATGCCGGTCGGTGCCCCGCGAAACTCC
>JBIQML010000581.1:0-1360 GCA_044463405.1 Nakamurella lactea
GTCATAGTCGAACGCACCATCGACTGACGGCTCTCCAGCCGCGCCGCCGCCACCATGCCACAGCCCACCGACATCTCGGGGTGGCCATACAACCCGACCGGGATATCAGACGGGAAAACACCCCGGACCAACAGGAGACACCGGCCCCAGACCATGAGACCTCGGCCCAGACCATGAGACACCGGCCCCAGACCAGGAAACACCGGACATCACACCAAGAAATAGCCGCCGCACCAGCTCAGGCTCCAGGCACATTGGTCGAACGGCTGGCCTCACCATCCGGCGCGCGAAGGTGCAGCACGTCACCGGCGGCGAACCTGCGTCGCACCCGCCCGTCGTCGATGACGATGGATCCGTCGCCCGCGACGTCGACCGCCCGCCCGGTGACGATGCCACCGTCGGGGAGCAGGATCGTCACCTCCCGGCCGACGGTGACACATGCCTGGAGGTACTCGGCCCGCAGCCCGGAGGACTCGACGTCACCACCCGCGGCGCCCCACCGATCCAGCCGGGGAGCGAACTCGTCCAGGACGGCGGCGAGCAGGTCCTCCCGGCGCACCAGGTCGGGGTCGGCACCTTCCAGCAACAGGGAGGTCGCGTCCGGGCGCGGCAGCTCCTGCCGGCCGAGCGTGACGTTGAGCCCCGCACCCACCACCAGCGCCGGCCCGACCGAGGCGGCGAGGATGCCTGCTGCCTTTCGGCCTTCGATCAGCAGGTCGTTGGGCCACTTGAGACCAGCGCCCAGTCCCGTGCGCCGCCGAATGCCGGCCACCAGGGCAAGGCCCAGCAACGCACCGACCCATCCACGATGCACCTGGGGCACGGCCACGGGCCGTAGCAGGACCGAGAAGGTCAGTGCCGACCGGGCAGGGGCCAGCCATGCGCGGCCCCGACGACCGCGGCCCGCGGTCTGCAGGTCGGCGACCAGTACGGTCCGGTCGGCAGTCGGATCCGCGACCAGCGCGGCAAGATCGTCGTTGGTGGAGCCGGTACTGGCCGTCCAGCGGACCTGCCAGGCCGCGGCCGGTGACGGCCGGCAGCGGTCCGGGTCCCACGAAGGCCGTGGGGTCGCCGCAGGCGCAAGTCCCCGCGATTCGCCCGAATTGCCGCCGCTGACGCCGGATGTCACGGTGCCAGGCTACGGTGCCGACCATCATGCGACCGCGGGCCGTAGGACGCGGCGCGCCCGTGGCATGGCCGAAACCGTGATAGGGCACCATAAGAGCGCATGGACGACCACCGGATAGCCGCGGCGACCACCGGAACCCGACCGGTGGCGCTGCCGCGCAGCACCAGCGCGGACGAGCGCGGCGGGGAACCGGCCGTCCGGCGCGGCGGGGAACCGGCCGTCCGGCGCGGC
>JBIQML010000581.1:1460-3334 GCA_044463405.1 Nakamurella lactea
GGCGGGGAACCGGCCGTCCGGCGCGGCGGGGAACCGGCCGTCCGGCGCGGCGGGGGACACCGAGGCGAGCCGGGACCGTCGACGCGGGGCTCCGGCGCCGACCGGCGAAGCGCGGATGGAGGCGGCGGGTATCGACCGCGGCGGGTGCTGGTGGTCTCGGCGGACATGGGCGGCGGCCATCACGCGACCGCCGACGCGCTGGAGGAGTCGGTCGGCCGGGTGTGGCCGGGCAGCGAGATCAAGCGGATCGACGCTCTGGACGTGATGGGCGGATGGGTGGGCGACGCGTTCCGCGGCGTCTACGTCAGCAACGTGCAGTCGACCCCGTGGCTGTACGAGTTCTTCTACTCCTCGCTGTGGCGGCACCGCTGGTTCGCCGACGCCTCCAAGCGTTTCGTGGGTAGCTGGTGTGGACGGCGCCTCGTCAAGCACATCGATGGCTTCGACCCCGACATGGTGCTCTCGACGTATCCGCTGGGAACGGCCGGGCTCGCCTGGCTGATCCGGCGGCGCGCGCTGGCCGTGCCGGTGGCCTGCTGGGTCTCGGATTTCGCGCCGCATCCGTTCTGGGTCTACCGGGAGGTAGCGGTCAACTACCTGGTCGACCCGGCGGCGACTCCTGCCGCGCGCTGCGCAGAACCCGCCGGCCGGTACCGCGTCTCGGCGCTTCCGGTGTCACAACGCTTTCAGCCCGACGACCGCGCAGCGACACGGGAGCGGCTGGGGCTGCGCCCGGACGCCATGATCGCCCTGATCGGCTGCGGGTCCTACGCCTTCGGTGACGTGGTCTCGCTGGTGCGGACCGTCGCCGAGGTGTCCGAGCAGATACAGGTGGTGGCGGCATGCGGCCGGAACGACCAGATCCGCTCCAGGATCACCGATCTCGGTTTCCCGACCGATCGCGTCACACCGCTCGGGTGGACCGATGAGATGCCGGCGATCACGGCCGCGGCGGACCTGGTGATCGGCAATGCCGGCGGCGCCACGGCCCTGGAGGCGATGGCGTGCGGCGTCCCGGTGGTGCTCACCGAACCGATTGCCGCACATGGCGCGGCCAATGCCGACCTGATGGCGGTGGCCGGTGCCGCAGAGCTGTGCAGCGACGAGCGCGCGCTGACCGGATACCTGCGCACCATGATCTCCCCGAGAGACGTGGCGCGAACCAACAACGACGCACCACGAACCAACAACGACGCGCCCCGGACACTCAACGGCACACCCCCAGCGGTCAACGGCGCATCCCCGCCGGACACCGACAGGGCCGCCGCGTTGGATCGTGACGTGGCGGCCGTCGCGGAGCTGTCCAACAACGAGCGCGTGCGCCGCTACTCCCGCTGGCCGATGCGCTCCGCCGACGCGTTCTTCTGCCATGTCGAGACCACCGGCGCATCGCAGGAACTCGGTGTGATCCTGCAACTGGGCACCCGCGCCGACGGCACGCTGCCAACGCTGGAGAGCATCCGGGCGAGCCTGCAGACACGGACCTCGATCCCGTCAATGCGGCGGGTGCTGGTCCGCAATCCGCCCGGCTGGCGCCTGCTCTCGCACACCGACACGGCCGACCACGTCGACGAACTGGTGCTGCGCAACGGTGATCGGGCGACGGCCTGGGACGCCGCGGGCGACTTCTTCACGCGGCGCATGCCTCCGGATCGGGCGGCCTGGCAGATGAGGCTGATCCGCGGATGGTCCGACAGCGAGGCGCTGTTCGCCATCAAGTTGCACCACAGCCAGGGCGACGGGATATCCGCGCTCGGGCTGCTGGATCGCCTGCTGGACCCCGCCGAGGGTGATCCCCTACCGGAGCGCCGCCCGCTGGGCCACGACACCGGAGTCCCCGTGCGGCAGCGCCTCTCGACCCTGGGTCGCGGGCT
>JBIQML010000582.1:0-3333 GCA_044463405.1 Nakamurella lactea
CGGAATCGGCCCCGATGGTCGATGGCCCCGTGGTGCTGGCCATGGCCGGCGCCAGCGCCTACTCGACCAGCGGCGCGATCGAATCCGAGCTGCGCTCCCTGGGTCTGGCAGGCCAGGTGACGTTCGCCTCCGACCTGCTGGCCACGTTCTGCGCGGGTACCTCCGAACTCGACGGCTACGCCCTGGTGGCCGGCACCGGCGCCGCGGCGATCAGGGTGCGTGACGGCGTCGTCGACGCCTCCGCCGACGGGCTGGGGTGGCTGCTCGGCGACGGCGGGTCCGGCTTCTGGATCGGGCACCGGGTGGCGCGGTCGGCGCTGGCCGCGCTGGACGCCCGCGGTCCGGCGACTGCGCTGACCGGCATGGTGCTGGACGAGTTGGGCATCGTGGACGACGGCCGGCGGGACGGCAGCGGACGCACCGCGGCGCTGCAGGCCGCGGTGGACGAGCTGTATCGACGGCAGCCGGTGGAACTGTCGCGGTTCGCGGCGCTCGCCTTTCGAGCCGCCGGCATCGGCGGTGACGGGAACGCCGGCGGCGGGCCGGATCCGGGTGCGGCGGGTGCCACCGGGGTGGACCGGATCTCGGCGTCCATCCTGGCCGCCGCGCGGGAGCGGCTGGTCCAGGCGCTGGCGGCGGTGCGACGAGCCGACACCGTGGGGCCCGTGGTGCTGGGCGGAGGTGTCGCGCGACGGTTGCCGGAGCTGGCAGGGGCGATCGCCGATTCGTTCCCGGCGGGCCCCGCCCGGGGCGGCGACGGCGGCGATCCCGTCACCGCCGGCACGGGTGCCGTGCAGGTGACGACCGTTCCCGACGGCGTGGTCGGTGCCGGGGTGCTGGCCCTGCGGCTGTCCGGGGTCGGCGTCGACGGGCCGGTCTTCGATCGGCTGGTGAGATCCGTATCGCGGCGCCGCTGATGCTCGGTCAGCGACCCCGTCGGCGCATGGCAAGGCCGGCCGCCACCGCGCCGCCCACCGCCCCTGCACCGAGCACCGTGGGCACACCGATCTTCGCGGCCTTACGCCCGGTCCGGTAGTCACGCACCTGCCACCCCCGCTTGCGTGCCAGGTCGCGCAGCGCCGAGTCGGGGTTGATCGCGACGGCGGTGCCCACCACCGACAGCATGGGCGCATCGTTCATGGAATCGGAGTAGGCCGTGCAACGCCGCAGGTTCAATCCCTCGCGGGCCGCCAGCCCGCGCACCGCGGCCGCCTTGGCCGCGCCATGCAGCAACTCACCCACCAGCCGACCCGTGTAGACGCCGTCCTGGGTCTCCGCGACCGTGCCGAGGGCGCCCGTCAGCCCGAGCCGGCGCGCGATCAACTGGGCGAGTTCGACCGGCGTGGCCGTCACCAGCCACACCCGCTGGCCCTCCCGCAGGTGCCGGTAGGCCAGTTCGCGGGTGCCCGGGTAGATCTTGTCCGCCATCAGCTCGTCGTAGATCTCCTCGCCGAGCTCGACCACCTCGTCGACCCGCCGGCCCGCCACGAACGACAGCGCCTGCGCCTTGGCGTCCGACGCGTCGTCCATGTCCTCGCTGCCGATCACCCGGAACTTGATCTGCCGCCAGGCGAACCTGGCCAGGTCGCCGGTGGTGAAGAACTTCCGGGCCGCCAGCCCCCGCGCGAAGTGGTAGATCGAGGCGCCCTGCATCATCGTGTTGTCGACGTCGAAGAAGGCCGCGGCCGTCAGGTCGGTGCCGGGCGCCAGGTCCTCGGGCTCGGCGTGCACCGCCTGGTAGGCGGCTTCGGCCGAGGCGTCGCCGGCGATCTCGGCGCGCGAACTGGCGGCGCCCGCCCGGCTACCGGCGTCACCCCTGCCTCTCATGGCACCTCCCGGGATGTCCATTGCTCCGAGCCTAAGGGGCGCGGCGGCGTCCCCGCCGCTCCGACCGTCCGGCGACCCGCACGGGACCGGCACCGCGGCCGACCGATCCTGCCGACAACCGCCCCGACGGGTCATGATGAAGGTGTGACCACCCCGACCACCGCGCCCGGATCCGCTCCCGCGAACCTCGCCGACCTGGTGCGCGCTGCCGCCGCGACGGCCATGGACCATCCCGCCATCGTCGGCGCGCACGGCAGCCGCAGCTGGGCCGAGCTGAACTCCGCCGTGGATGCCGGTGCGACCGAACTGGCCGGATTCCCGCCCGGCGAGCGGGCCGTGCTGGCGCTGCCCACCGGACCCGATCTGGCCGCGGCGCTGTTCGCGGTGCTGCGCGCAGGCTTGGTCGCGGTGCCGGTGGATCCGGCGCGCACCGACGTCTCCTGGGTGGCGCGGCGCGTCGGCGCGGCTGTTGCCGTCACCGACGCCGAGCCCCCCAGGTCGGTGACGGTGCTCACGTCATCGCAGGTGCACGACTGGTGGTCCGCCCGCCCGGAGCCGACCCCGGCACGCGCCGACGGCGAGGACCTCGCCCTGCTGGCGCGCGCCTCCCGCATCCACCAGCCGGTCATGCTCTCGCACCGGGCGCTGCTGGGCGCCGCGCGGGCGCTGCGCGGGGCGCCGCTGCTGGACGTCAAGCCGGCCGATCGGGTGCTGCAGGTGCTGCCGCTGTTCCATGTGGTCGGTCTGGTGACGGCGTTCCTGCCGGCGGCCCTCGCGGGAGCCGCGGTCGTGATACCCGACACCGGTGGAACGGCCAGCTCGGTGCAGGCCGCACTGCAGGCGGTCAGCGAGCACCGGGTGACGATCCTGCCGGCCGAACCCACGCTGTACCGGCAGCTGGACCGGGTCCCGGGGTTCGAGCGGGCGCTGGCCACGGTGCGGCTGATGACCTCCGGCTCGTCGCCGCTGGATCCCGCCGACTTCGCCGCGATCCGCGCCGCCACCGGACAGGCCGTCCGCGAGGGCTACGGCATTTCGGAGTCGGCGGCCGCCGTCACCTCCACATTGATGACCGGGACCGCGCACCCGGGTTCGGTCGGGCTGCCCTACCCCGGGGTGCAGATCCGCATCGCGGATGACGGCAACCTCGTCCCGGAGCCACCGCAGGCCGAGCAGCCGGGGGTGGCATCGAGCGACGATGGTGACGGCCCAACCGGCGACGGTGACGACGGTGACGGCACCGCCGGCGACGGTCCCGACGCGCCGGTTGACCCGGTCTCCGCGGAATCCGGCGGTGACGAGGCGGTCGGTCCGGTGGACGCCGACGACGAGATGCTGGCCGAGGACGCGCAGGAGGGCGGCGAGGTCGGGCACATCCTCATCCGGGGCGACACCTTGTTCTCCGGATACTGGCCCGACGGGCAGCACGCCCCCGGGCCGGACGGCTGGTTCCGGACCGGGGACATCGGATACCTGGACGACGCCGGCGAGCTGCACCTGGTCGAC
>JBIQML010000583.1:0-3306 GCA_044463405.1 Nakamurella lactea
CATTCCGGGTGTAGGAGCAGTTACTCCAGCGGCCCCAGCAGGGCGTTCGCCCAGGCACCGTACAGCGAGTCCTCGCTGCTGGGGTGGAACACCCCGGCCAGCACGTCGCGGTACAGGCGCGACATCTCGTTCCGGGTGAAGTAGGACGATCCGCCGGCCGCCCGCAGGGCGGTGCCCACCACCGACACGGCGGTCTCGGTCGCCCGGTACTTGATGGCCGACAGCTGGGGCATCCACAGATCGCCGCGGTCCACCAGGTTGTCGACGTCCGCCGTCGCCCGGTCGATCTGCGGGTAGATGCCGTCCAGTTCGACCGCCGCGGCGGCGATCCGGCGCCGGACGTCCGGGTCCTGGGCGTAGGACCGCCCGCCGTACTTGGCGGAGGTCCGCCGCTCGACGGCTTTGACGGCCAGGTCCAGGGCCCGCCGGGCGATGCCGGTGTAGACCGAGGCCAGCAGCAGTTCGAAGGTCGCGAAGATGCCGAACACGAACGGGTCCCTGGTGGGGCCCGGCGCGATGCGGCGCGCCACCCGGTCGGCCGGGGCGTGCGCACCGGTCAGGATGGTGGTGCAGGACTGCGAGGCCCGCATGCCCAGGGTGTCCCAGTCGTCCTTGATCTCGAATCCGCCGCCCTCCCTGGTGATGAAGGCGAACACGCTCTTGGGATCGTCCGGGTCCGACGAGTCGGTACCGAAGGTGCCCAGCCGGGTCCAGGCGGGGGACAGCGAGGTGAAGATCTTGGTGCCGTGGAAGGAGAATCCCCCGTCACCGTCGGGTTCTGCGCGGGTGTTCGAGCCGAACAACACCAGGTCGTTGCCGGGTTCGGAGATGCCGAACCCGTAGACCTCGCCGGCGACGGCGTCTGTCAGCACGAAGTCCGTCACCGCCTCGCCGCGGGCGTGCAGGTATCGCGCCACGCCCATCCAAACCTGGTGCATGTTCACCGCGAGCGCGGTGGCCGGCGCGGCGCCGGCCAGTCGCATCTGCTCGTGCGCGAGGTCGGTCAGGCTCAGGCCGCCGCCACCGAGGTCCGCCGGCACCAGCGCGGTGAGGTATCCGGCGGCCCGCAGGTCGGTCAGATCCTCGTCCGGGAAGCGGTTCTCCCGGTCGTTGTCGGCGGCCCGTTCGCGGATGCGGTCCAGCAGCTCGTCGGTCAGGATCCGTCGGTCGGTCATGGTGTGGCCCTTTCTGTGCTGCGATCCGGGACGCGGGCCGGTCGGTCGGCCCTCTCCATGGGCCCGGCCGTCACGGCACCCGGTAGGTCCAGTCGTCGGAGCGGAACTTGCTGTCCACCAGGGCGGCCGCGGCGTCCAGTTCCGCCGGCGTGTAGGCGCCGTCCCGCACGCGGTGCCCGTGGCGGAAGGAGTCCATCAGGGAGGCGATGATGTCGCCGCGGGCCATGCCGGTCTGCGAGCGCATCGGGTCGACCCGCTTGTTCGCGCTGGGGATCCCCTTGTCGGACAGCTTCTCCCGCCCGATCCGCAGCACCTGCATCATCTTGTCGGCGTCGATGTCGTAGGACATGGTGACGTGGTGCAGCACCGAGCCGGTGACGAAGCGCTTCTGCGCGGCGCCGCCGATCTTGCCCTTGTCGGAGGCGATGTCGTTCAGCGGCACGTGCCGGGCCGCGACGCCCACGTCGTAGAGCGCGTCCAGCACCCAGGAGTCCAGGAACGCGTACGACTGCTCGAAGCTCAGCCCCTCCACCATCGAGGTGGGCACCACCAGCGAGTAGGTGATGCAGTTGCCGGGTTCCATGAACATGGCGCCGCCGCCGGAGATGCGACGCGCCACCCGGATGCCGTACCGCTGCGCGGCGTCCATGTCGACCTCGTTGCGTACCGACTGGAACGACCCGATGATCACCACCGAGGAGTCCCAGTCCCAGAACCGCAGCAGCGGCGCACGGCGGCCCTGCGCGACCTCGCCGGAGAGCACCTCGTCCAGCGCCATGTGCATCAGCGGGTCCATCACCACGGGAGCGATGACGTCGAACGTGTGGTCGTCCCAGCCGGTGGCGGCACCGACCGCGCGGCGAACCGCGATGCCGACGGCCTGGGCGTCGAATCCGACCATCTGCACGCGGGGGTCCAGTGCGGCGGTGACGGAGTCCGCCAGCTGCGTCGCGGTGGCGTCGGACGGCATGCCGACCAGCGCCCTGGCGATGTCCTCCAGCGCCGAGTCCGGTTCCAGGAAGAAGTCCCCGGACAGGCGCACGTCGGCCAGCCGATCGTCGTTCACCTGGAGCTCGACCCGGACCAGCTTGCCGCCGGGAACCTTGTATTCGCCGCGCACCCCGCCACCGTATCGCCGGGGGTCGGGCTGGTAGTCGGGGGTCGGGCCGGTAGTCGGGGGTCGGGCCGGTAGTCGGGGGCCGGGGGCGCCCGATCCGTCGGCGCACCGCTACGCCCGGACCTCCTGGCGCAGGAACACCACGTACGCGATCGCGAACACCACCACGCAGGCGGCGACCAGCGCCACGATCTGCGGCCACACCACCAGCAGGCTCTGGCCCAGCGGCAGGGTGCCGGGGATCGCCTGGTCGGCCTGGGCGGGCAGCACCAGACCCACCGTGCGGACGGAGGGGTTGAGCAGCGCGGCGGTGGCCGCCTGGTACAGGCTGTAGGGGGAGATCAGCGACAGGGTGTGCTCGGTCTGCGCGTTGCTGATCTGCTCGGCCGCCGTGGCATTGGCCCCCACCGGGGAGATCACGCCGGCCAGCAGGCTGGCCAGCAGGGCCCCGAACAGGGTCAGCACCAGCCACACCGCGATCGCCACCAGCGCCGAGGTCGCCGAGCGCCGCATGGTCACCGAGCACAGCAGCGCGAAGGCCATCCACACGCCGATGTAGACGATCGCGAGCACCAGGTACAGCAGCAGCCGGGCCACGTCGTCCGGCGAGGGGGTGATGCCCAGCCGCAGGATGCCCACCCCGGCGACGATGGCGGTGACGGCGACCAGCGTCACCGCCACCACCGCCAGGCCGGCCGCGAACTTGCCGTTGATCACGTCGTCCCGGTGCACCGGCTGCGCCACCAGGCGGGGCAGCGAGCGCTGCGAGCGCTCGTTGTTGATCGCGTCGAAGGCGAACGCGATGCCCACCAGCGGCCCGAGGAAGCCGATCAGCGACACGAAGGACGGGATCTGGTTCGGCGAGGCGGTGAACAGCAGCAGGAACGGTGACGGGGTGGTGCTGGCCGCCGGCGCGGCGTTGCGGATCCCGGTCGCGGCGCTGGACACCGCCGCGACCGCGGCCAGCCCGAGCACCACCAGCAGCACGAAGAACCGGATCGACAGCAGGTTGTC
>JBIQML010000584.1:0-3298 GCA_044463405.1 Nakamurella lactea
CGATCGACCGGATGGGCGCCACGTCCGCCGCGAACCTGCTCGCCCAGATCGACGAGGTGTCACGGGGCTGGTCGCGGTCGAAACCGCTGCCGGAGATGGGATTCACCCTCGGCACGGTGGAGCATGCCCGGGATCCGCAGATGCGCACGCACATCGCCGTCGACGAGGCCGGCACCGTGCACGGCGTCACCACCTGGCTGCCGGTGCACGCCGACGGCCACGTGGTGGGCTGGACCCTGGACGTGATGCGCCGACGGATCGGCGGGTTCCGGCCGGTGATCGAGTTCCTGATCGCGGAGAGTGCGCTGGCGTTCCGGGCCGAGGGCTGCCGGACGCTGAGCCTGTCGGTGGCCCCGCTGGCCCGCTGCGCCGCCGAGGGCGGCGGGCACCGGCGGGCGAACCGCGCGGCCGGCGGTGCGGCATCGACCGTCGGCGGTGACGGTGTGCCGGTGCCGTCCGTCACCGGCAGGCTGGATGCCTTGCTGGACACCGCATCCCGGATGCTGGAGCCCGCCTACGGGTTCCGCTCCCTGCTGGAGTTCAAGCGCAAGTTCCACCCCGCGTTCAGCCCCGTCTACCTGGGCTACGCCGACGAGATCGACCTCTCGCAGATCACCGTCGCGATCGGCAAGGCCTACCTGCCGCACCTGACGATCCGCCAGGCCGGCCGGGTGCTGCACACGCTGTGCCGGTCCCGCCGCAGCCGACCGACCCGGCGGGGCAGATGGGGGACCGCCGGCGGGCGGCGCCCGCTCAGACCATCCCGACCCGGTCCGGCGCGGTCGACTGCTGCCGGTGCTGACGCCGCCGCACCCGCAGCACGGTGACGACCGCGGCGATCGCCAGCACCGCGGCACCGATGGCGATCCATCGGTAGCCGTCGGTCAGGTGCAGCCAGGCGGCCACCGCGGCCAGCCCGACCGTCGCGTAGATGGCGGCCCAGGCGAGGCAGCCGGGCAGCATCGCCAGCGTGTAGCGCCCCCAGCGCATCCGGGTCAGTCCGGCGGCGGCGTTGACCACGGTCTGGAAGCCGACGGTGAGGAACGAGAGGGTGATCACGGGAAGGCCCCACCGGTTGATGGCGGCCAGGGCCCGGGTGAGCCGCGGCCCGTTCAGCCGGTCCGCCAGCCGGGTGTGCAGCGCCCCGGTGATCACGCCGCGGCCTGCCCAGTAGGTCGCCTGGGCACGCAGGAACACGATGCCGAACAGCACCGCGAAGGTGATCAGGAACGGCCGGCCCTCCAGCCAACTCGGCACGGCGCGACCCTCCTGTGGACCCGGTCCTGCAGCGGTTCGGCGACCGGACGGCCGCCGACCCCGCCAGTGTAGGGACCGGCAGGGTCGCGGCGGGCGGCTCAGCGGTGCACCGCCACCTGCCGCTCCACTCGGGACAGCTTCGCGGGATTGCGCACCGAGTACAGCCCGGTGACCAGGCCGTTCTCGAAGCGCAGCGCCACGACGCTGTCCAGTCGGCCGTCCAGCCGCAGGATCAGCGCCGGCCAGCCGTTGAGCTGCGTCGGCTGCACCGTCGCCGAGTACTGGCGCAGGCCGGTGACCAGCACCCGCGCCACGTTGTCCGCGCCCACCACGGGTCGGGGCAGGGCCTTGGCGACGCCGCCGCCATCGCTGAGTGCGACGACGTCGGGGGCGAGGACGTCGACCAGCCGCTGCAGGTCGCCGGTCTCGACGGCACGCACGAACGCCTCGAACGCGGCGCGGCTCTCGGCGGGGGAGGCGGCCTGCCGCGGCCGGCGGGCGGCGACGTGCGCCCGCGCACGGTGGGCGATCTGGCGCACCGCGGCGGGGCTCTTGTCGACCGCCTCGGCGAGCTCGTCGTAGTCCAGGTCGAACACCTCGCGCAGCAGGAACACCGCCCGTTCGATCGGGGTGAGCGTCTCCAGCACCAGCAGCATCGCCATCGACAGGCTCTCCGCGAGTTCCACGTCCTCGGCCACGTCCGGCCCGGTGAGGAACGGCTCGGGCAGCCAGGGGCCGACGTAGTCCTCCCGCCGGCGGGACAGCGTCCGCAGCCGGTCGAGGGCCTTGCGGGTCACGATCCGCACCAGGAACGCCCTGGCGTCCCGCACCTCGGCCCGATCCGCGCCGGCCCAGCCCAGCCAGGTCTCCTGCACCACGTCCTCGGCGTCGGCGGCCGAGCCGAGCATCTCGTAGGCGATGGTGAACAGCAGGCTGCGATGGGTGACGAACGGATCCTGGCTCATGCCGGTCGGGCTCCGCCGGTGGACGGGCCGGCCAGCGGGCGCAGGCCGCACGCGGTGGAGAACTCATGGGACCGGACGCCGAGCGCGACGTTGCTGCGCGCGGTGAGGTTCATCGCCCCGACCCTGACGGTCAGTTCCACCAGCGCCGGCGCGCCCAGGTCCGCCAGCAGCGCGGCCGACAATTCGTCGGTGACGCTCGGGGGTGTCGTGCTCATCGCCTCGGCGTACTCCATGACACGGCGCTCGAGCGGGCTGAACACCTCGGACTCGCGCCAGCGAGGCACCTCGCGGGCCTTCGCCTCGTCCAGGCCCTTGTCGTGCGCCATGAAGTAGCCGAAGTCCAGGCAGAAGCTGCACCCGATCGTGGCGGCGGCGGCCATCGAGCCGAGGGACGCCAGGTTCGAATCCAGCCGGTTCCACCGGTCGACCTTCCGCCCGAACCCCATCACCGCCTTGAACACGGCGGGCTGGTGCCAGAGCACCCCCGCCGAGTCCGGGACCTCGCCGAGCATCCGACGGGCCATCATCGTCACCACCGCACCGTAGACGCCGGTGATCGGGGCGACGGGGATCCGTGTGTTGCTGGTCATCGTCATCCTCCTGCTGTCGTCCGATCGGTCGGCATGAAGACGCCGGCCGGGCGGCGTTTGTGACATCGCGGCCGGCGCCGGCGGTTGAGGATCCGCGGGCGCCGGGGATGGCCCGCGGGCGTCGGGGCGGTTCCCGGGCGTCGGGGGCGGTTCGCGGGCGTCCGGGCGTCAGCGGGCGGTGACGGGGTCGTCGGAACCGTCGCCGCCGGGGACCGGCACCGCCACCGCCGGGCTGGACGGGTGCAGGAACAGCAGCACGCCGGCCACCGGTCGGTCGGTCGCGGCGCGCAGCGCCCTGGCGTACGCGTCGATCTGCGGCCGGTAGAAGGCGGCGCGGCTCGCCAGCGCGACGGCCGGCACCGCGTCGGTCTTGTAGTCCACGATCACCGGGGTGCCGTCGTCCTCCGTGTACAGCAGGTCGACGATGCCCTCCAGCACGGTGCCGTCGTCCAGGGTGGTGGCCACCCACGTCTCCCGCCAGTGCGG
>JBIQML010000585.1:0-3290 GCA_044463405.1 Nakamurella lactea
CTCGAACGGCCGCTGGCCCCGGCGGTCCTGGATCACCAGCAGCAGCATGGACACAGTCCCGGCGATCAGCCCGCCCAGCAGCAGCGGCACGCCGAACAGCAGGTGCAGAGCGATGGCCCCGCCGATCACCTCGGCCAGGTCGGTGGCCATGGCGATGGCCTCGGCCTGCAGCCAGTAGGCGATCCGGGCCGGGGTGCGCAGCCGGTCGCGCACCATTTCCGGCAGCGACGACCCGGTGGCGACCCCGAGCTTGGCGGACAGGTACTGCACCAGCGCGGCGGCGACAGTGGCGACCACCAGCACCCACAGCAACAGGTACCCGTACCGGGCGCCGGCCTGCAGGTTGGCGGCCACGTTGCCCGGATCGACGTAGGCCACCGCCGCCACGAACGCGGGCCCGAGCAGCCCGATCCCGCGCGTCCCGGCGCGCCGCCGCCGCACCGGGGCGTCGGGCTTGGCCATGGGGTGATTGTGCCTGGCGGAGCGGCGAGCGGGCCGGTCATACCGTCACATCCTCGACCGGTTGTGTGGCCCAGGGTGCGGTGGGGCGCACTCTGGGCCACACAACTCCCCGCGGGGTCAGTCCCAGGACAGGCCCGAGCCGGTCTGGTACTCGATCACCCGGGTCTCGAAGAAGTTCTTCTCCTTGGCCAGGTCCATGGCCTCGCTCATCCAGCCGAACGGGTTGTCGGTGGGCGGATACAGCGGCTCCAGCCCGATCTGGGCGCAGCGCCGGTTGGTGATGGCGTGCATGTACTGCTCGCACAGCTCCGCGGACAGCCCGAGGATGGGGGCGGGCATGGTGTCCCGGCCGTAGGCCACCTCCAGCTCGCAGGCGGTGCGGAGCATCTCGCGCACCTCGGCGACGAACTCCGGATGCCACAGGTGCGGGTTCTCGATCTTGATCTGGTTGATCACGTCGATGCCGAAGTTCAGATGGATGGACTCGTCGCGCAGGATGTACTGGTACTGCTCGGCGATGCCGACCATCTTGTTGCGCCGGCCGAGGGACAGGATCTGCGCGAAGCCGGTGTAGAACCACATGCCCTCGAAGATCACGTAGAAGGCGATCAGGTCGCGCAGGAAGGTCTGGTCCCGCTCCGGGGTGCCGGTGCGGAACTCGGGGTCCTCCAGGTGCTGGGTGTACTGCAGCGCCCAGGCGTCCTTCTCGGTGATCGAGGGGACCTCCCGGTACATGTTGAACAGCTCCCCCTCGTCCAGTCCGAGGGAGGTGCAGATGTACTGGAAGGTATGGGTGTGCACGGCCTCCTCGAACGCCTGCCGCAGCAGGTACTGCCGGCACTCCGGGTTGGTCAGGTGCCGGTACACGGCCAGCACGATGTTGTTGGCCACCAACGATTCCGCGGTGGCGAAGAAGCCCAGGTTGCGCTGCAGCATCAGCCGTTCGGCGTCGGTGAGGCCGTCCGGCGAGCGCCACAGCGCGATGTCGGCCTGCATGCCGACCTCGGTGGGCATCCAGTGGTTGTTGCAGCCGGCCAGGTACTTCTCCCAGGCCCAGCGGTATTTCAGCGGCAGCAGTTGGTTGACATCGGCGCGGGCGTTGATCATGGCCTTCTGGCCCACGGAGACCCGGGCTCCGCTGCGATCGATCGCGCCGAGCCCGGTGGTTGGTGCAGACATGGAAAACTCCTGGTGATGGCCCGCCTTGTGAGTCTGAGGTGGCGGCATGGCGCAACCTGGGACTCACAAGGCGAGGTGGGATGGTTGACGGGCGGTGACGGGGATCACCGGCTACTGGCAGGCCTCGCAGTCCGGGTCGTCGACGGAGCAGGCCAGCGGCCCCGTCACCGCCGGAGCCGGCTCCGGAACCAGCCCCGGATCCGGTACCTGCTCCGGAACCGGCCCAGGATCCGGGCTCGGCGAGGCGACCACCGGGGCGACCGCGTTGAGCCGGCCGTCGGTGCCGCGCAGCGTCGACTTCTCCACGTGCGTGGCCGATGTGGAGCGCAGGTAGTACGTGGTCTTGCATCCGGACCGCCACGCCAGCCGGTACAGCTCGTCCAGCTTCCGGCCGCTGGGCGCGGCCATGTACAGGTTCAGCGACTGCGCCTGGTCCAGCCACTTCTGCCGCCGGGACGCCGCCCGCACCAACCAGGATCCGTCGATCTCGAACGCGGTGGCGAACAGCTCCTTCACGTCGTCCGGGATCCGGTCGATCGGGCCCAGCATGCCGTCGAAGTACTTCAGGTCGGCCACCATCACCTCGTCCCACAGCCCGCGGGACTTGAGCGCCGCGACCAGGTGCTCGTTCACCACGGTAAAGTCGCCCGACATGTTCGACTTGACGTACAGGTTCCGGTAGGTGGGCTCGATGGACTGGCTGACGCCCACGATGTTGGAGATGGTGGCCGTCGGGGCGATGGCCATCACGTTGGAGTTGCGCATTCCCTGCCGGATCACCCTCTCCCGCAAGGCATCCCAGTCCAACGTGACCGTCGTGTCCTGGTCCAGGTCGCCGCCGCGGTGCTCGCGCAGCAGCGCCACCGAGTCGATGGGCAGGATGCCCCGGCTCCACAGCGACCCGTCGAACGAGGCGTACCGGCCCCGCTCGGCGGCCAGGTCGGACGACGCGGCGATCGCGTGGTAGGAGATCTGCTCCATCGACGTGTCGGCGAACTCCACCGCCGCCTCCGACGCGTACGGGATGCCCTGCACGGCCAGCGCATCGGCAAATCCCATCAGCCCGAGGCCGACCGGGCGGTGCCGCAGGTTGGAGCGGCGGGCCTGGCCGATGGTGTACATGTTGATGTCGATCACGTTGTCCAGCATGCGAACCGCCGTCGCCACGGTCGTCCGCAGCCGCTCGGCGTCCAGCCCGTCCGGGCCGACGTGCGCGGCCAGGTTGACCGAACCGAGGTTGCACACCGCCACCTCACCGTCCGGTCCGGGGGAGGTGTTCAGGGTGATCTCGGTGCACAGGTTGGAGGAGTGCACCACGCCGGCGTGCTGTTGCGGGGACCGCACATTGGCGGCGTCCTTGAAGGTGATCCACGGATGACCGGTCTCGAACAGCATGGTCAGCATCCGGCGCCACAACTCGACCGCCCGGATCCTGCGGAACACCGCGATCTCGCCGCGGTCGGCGGCCGCCTCGTACTCCGCGTACCGCTGCGAGAACGCCGAGCCGTACAACTCGTGCAGGTCGGGCACCTCGTCCGGGGAGAACAGCGTCCAGCTGGCGTCGGCCTCCACCCGGCGCAGGAACTCGTCGGGAACCCAGGCGGCGGTGTTCATGTCGTGCGTGCGGCGCCGCTCGTCACCGGTGTTGC
>JBIQML010000586.1:0-3288 GCA_044463405.1 Nakamurella lactea
GATGACGAGCGCGACGGTGAGGTGCCGCCGGCTTTGCTGGACGGGCTCGCCGAGGTAGTCCCGGGCATGTGCGTGCAGTTCTCCGAGATGGAACCCCGCACCCAAAGGACACTCTGGTCGCAGTCGACCGACGCCGACCGTCCGCACGACTGGACCGACCCGGCATGGGACGCGGTGTTCTGGCGTGTCTATCCGGAGATCGCTCCGCTGCGGTACATCTGCGATGGCAACCAGAAGCCGGAGGACGTTCTTCGGCTGTCCGACTTCATACCCCACCGCGTCCTGGTGGGCACCGCGCTCTATCAGGACTATATGCGCCCGCATCGAGAGCGGTACGCCATGGGCGTGCCGTTGCCCGACTGTGCCAGGACGGGTGCGCGGTTTCTTCTTTCTTCCGTTGGGACCGCGACTTCGCCGAATCCGACCGCGACCTTCTCGTTCTGCTGCGCCCGCACCTCCAAGCGATCTACCGCGCGCGCCAGCGCCGACGGGCCGGCATTCCCGAACTGACCCCACGGCAATGGCAGGTGCTGCGCTGCCTCGCTCGAGGTGGGAGCACCGAACAGGTCGCCGCCGCGCTGTGCGTGAACACCTGCACGGTCCGCAAGCACCTGGAGAACATCTACGTCCGCCTCGGAGTCAGCAGCCGGGCCGCCGCGATCGGCGCCGCGATGCTCGGCTCGCGGGCGGTCGCGACGGGGTCTGCCCGGGATCACCTGCCGGACCGTGGATATCAGTGACGAGATCCGGCCGCGTCATTCCACCCCGGCCGGGGCCGTTTCACCAGGGTCGGCTGTCCGTGTAGGAGCCCAACGTCACCTCGCCCTGCACCTCATAGGGTGGCGCCGGGACGGTCGCCCACGATGTCCCGGGCGGGATCGACGAGTCGTCCCAGGGTGCGGTGGGATCGTGCCAGCGGATCACAACGGCGCACTGCCCGCCGTGCTCGAACCACGGAAACAGCGCCGGTCGGCCCCCCGGTGGGCCCAGCAGGTACGGCGGGAGATACCAGCGATGATCGAGCTGCTTCATCAGCAGGCCGAGGATGAGCTCCGAGGCGACCTGCCACGCGACGGTGCACGACGGGCGCGCCGCGTTGGGGTCACAGGGCTGAATACCGCCTCGGGTTCCGAACCAGTCCCAGTGCTTCACTCCCTGCAGGACCGCCTGGTACCGGGGGATGGGCAGCTGCGACCAGAGCGCGCGCAGCGACCCGCTGTTGAAGTCGTCACCGCCCGCCATCAGCAGGGTGGGCACGCCCGCGCCGACCAGCGCTTCGATGGCGGCGTTCTCGTCCCAGGAGCCGGCGATCGCCACGAGCGCGCTCACCGACACCTGATTGCCCGCGGCCGCGATGGCGCACCCGCGTGCCCCCCACGAGTGGCCGACGAGCGCCGTCGCGGTGGGCCAGCCCGGCACGACCACCGGGCCCGGCAGCGGGATCCTGCCCGCGCCGGCTGAATCGGCGGTCGCGGCCTCCAGCCGCTCGATGAGGGTGGCGGTGGCATGATCCTCCGGCATCGTCCTGGAGACCACGTCGGACACCTCGCTCGGCCGGAACAGGACTTCGCGATGGACCCAGTCGCCGCGCATCCATCCGATGGTTGCAGCCAGGCGGGCCCCCGTCTCCTCCGAGCTGTTCAGGATGTCGTGGAGGTCGGGTGCGACCACGACAAAGCCACACCGGGCCCACAATCCCAGCACGCCGGACCACCGTCGATAGTCGTGCTCGATGTCCGCTGGGCACAGCGTGGGCTCATTCGTACGGTCGCCGTGGGCGAAGACCACCAGCGGGTACGTCCCCGGTGTGATGGTCGCCTGGTTGAACGCCGTCGGGTAGTACACCATCGCAGCGAACGGTTGGCCCGATCCCGAGATGCTGATCTGCTCCGGCCACCATCCGGCCGGGGCGTAGTACAGATCGAAACTCATCGCTATCATCCCCGCTGAATGGGTTCGCCGAGGTCTGGCAGGCACGCGGAGCACCGGATCTGCAGCCAGCAGATCGTGCCAGACCCGGCGGTGGCGTAGTAGGCGAGCTGTTCGACCGGGAAGTCACCGTCGGCGTTGTGCACCCGCAGGCGGTAGGCGACGTGCTCGCGGTCGGCGACACGGCCAGTCGTGGTCGAGATCAGTTCTGTGATCTGGTCATCGGGCGCGAAGCAGTGGCCGAGTATGATCTCGTGCGCGACCTCGGCCGCGGTATTGGCGGACCAAGACCGGTCCGGCGTGAGCGTGCGAAACTCGACGTCGTCGGCCAGCAACCCTCGCAGTCGCGAGTCGTCCTTGGCAGCGAGGGCATCGGCGAAGGCGGTCCCTGTGGTGCCGTCCATCGCGACGCTCCTCTCATCGGGGCCCTTTCGTCGGGCTCCTTGTGGTGCGTGACCGCCGCCGACCAATTCGACCGGTCGGTCCAAGGACGTCGGAAGCGCCGTGCCGGACGGTGCGCTGGCCGAGGCCGGACGCGGCCCTTGCACCGTCCCGGCCGACGGGCATGTACGGATTGTCGTGCCTGCGCCCACTGTGGTCCATTCGTCAGATGACGAGTGCTTGCCGGCTGGTCGCCCCGCCTTACCCACGCGCTGGGCGCCCCCCGCCGGCGGGCGTCAACCTGCTGCCGGTTCGATGTTCTGGTTGAGCCGGAACAGGTTGGTCGGATCGTAGCGAGATTTCAGGCCGGCGAGGCGGTCGCCGTTCGCGCCGTAGCACGCCCGCGCCGCGGCCGGCCCCTCGTCCATCTGGAAGTTCGCGTAGCAGCCGCGAAGGCCATAGGGCCGCACTGCGTCCCGGAAGCCGACGGCCCAGCCACGCAGCCCCGCCTCGAATCCCGGGCCCGGGGCCAGCGCGGCGAACATCTGGGCGAACGCGGCATCCCGCCACGGCCAGGCGGCGTCGCGGCGATCGGCCCGCGCGGCCGCGCCATCCAACGGATAGAGGTGGCTCTGGCACAGCGGCGTGGGCATCGTCCGGCCGAACTCCTCGAAGCGGGCCGCTGCCGCATCCGGCAGGTCCTCGAACAGCGCGCCGGCGAGGTGGCCGTGCGTGCCGACCGCGGCGCCGGCGTCGAATGCGGACTGCAGCGCCGGGTAGGGCATCGGACCGACGGCATCGACGAGCGGGCCCTCCGCCCGAAAGGTCGCTAGTGCGGCGTCGGCACGATCCTGCGGCGCGGTGTTGCACCACACCAGCGCGCACACCGGTTGCATCCGCAACTCCTCGGGGAACGGGCCGTGCGGAGGTACGCACAGCAGCGCCAGAAACGCGTAGATGTCGTCGGGCTGCTGGACG
>JBIQML010000587.1:0-2260 GCA_044463405.1 Nakamurella lactea
GGCGGGGGGCGGCGCCGGGTCGACGGCGGGCATCACGCCGTCGCTGTGGCCGCGCGATGCGGACGGTGGGCGCCGGGTGCACGACGTGTCCTCCCCCGGCCGCCGCGGTGGCGGCGGCCCGATCGGCGGGCTGATGGGGGCGCTGCCGGCGACTCCGGAGTTGCTGGCACGGGTGGACGCGCTGCCACCGGCGACCGACGTGCCGGTGACGGGCTCGCCGCAGGGCGGTGCGAGAGTCGACGACCAGCAACCGTTCTCGCTCCGCTGGGCTCTGCGGCCGATGCGCGGGCTGCTGCTGCTGGCGCTGGCGCTGGTGGGGCTGACAACGCTGGCCGGCCTGGCGCTGCCCACGCTGATCAAGACCGGCGTGGACCACGGCGTCACCACCGGGAACGGCGCGGTGGTGGCGGTGGTGTCGGTGGTCGCGTTGATCGTGGTGGCCGCGAACTACCTGATCCAGCGGGCGCAGGCGATCACCGCCGGCAAGGCCGGCGAGTCCACGCTGTACCGGTTGCGGCTGCGCGAGTTCGCCCAGCTGCAGCGCCTGGGGCTGGACTACTACGAGTCCGAGATGGCCGGCCGCATCATGACCAGGATGACCACGGACGTCGATGCGCTGTCCTCGTTCCTGCAGACCGGCCTGGTGACCTTCGTGGTGTCGCTGGCCACCTTCGTCGGCATCGTGATCGTGCTGCTGGTGATGAACGCGCCGCTGGCGCTGCTGGCGCTGGCCGCGCTGCCCATCGTGCTGGCGGCGACCATCGCGTTCCGCCGCGTCGCGTCGCGCGCCTACACCGACGCCCGGGAGAAGGTCTCCGCCGTCAACGCCGACCTGCAGGAGAACGTGGCGGGCCTTCGGGTGTCCCAGGCGCTGGGCCGGCAGCAGGCCAACGCCACCGCGTTCGCCGCTCGCAGCGACGCCTACCGGCGGTCCAGGATGCGGGCACAGACGGCGATCTCGCTGTACTTCCCGGGCGTCGCGATGCTGGCCGACGTCGTGGCCGCGGTGGTGCTGGGGGTGGGGGCCCACCGGGTGGCGGCCGGCACCCTGACCGCCGGCACGCTGCTGGCCTTCGTGCTGTACCTGGACTCCTTCTTCACCCCGATCCAGCAGCTGTCCCAGGTGTTCGACGGCTACCAGCAGGCGGCCGTGGGCCTGCGCCGGATCGGGCAACTGCTGGCCACCAGGACCTCCACGCCCCCGGCCGCGCAGCCGCTGGCCGTGCCGCGGCTGCGCGGCGACGTCCGGCTGGACGACGTCACCTTCCGCTACCCCACCGCCGACCCGGCGACCCCGGCGATCGGCGGCGTGACACTGCCCTTCCCGCCCGGCCGCACGGTGGCGGTGGTGGGCGCCACCGGCGCCGGCAAGTCCACGCTGGTCAAGCTGATCGCCCGGTTCTACGACGTGACGGACGGGGCGGTGCGGGTGGACGGCACCGACGTGCGCGCGTTCGACCTGCCCGGGTACCGCCGGAGGTTGGGGGTGGTGCCGCAGGAGGCGCACCTGTTCGCCGGAACGGTGCGGGACAACATCGCCTACGGCCGGCCGGACGCCACCGACGGCGAGGTGGAGGCGGCGGCCAGGGCCGTTGGCGCGATCGGCGCGATCGGCACCCTGGCCGGTGGTTTCGCGCACCGGGTCGAGGAGCGCGGGCGAAACCTGTCGGCCGGGCAGCGACAGCTCATCTCGCTGGCCAGGGCCGAGCTGGTGGACCCGGACATCCTGCTGCTGGACGAGGCGACCGCGGCCCTGGACCCGGCGTCCGAGGCGGCCGTACTGGCCGCCACCGACCGGCTGGCCCGGGGCCGCACCACCGTGGTGGTGGCGCATCGGCTGACCACCGCGGCCCGGGCCGACGCCATCGTGGTGATGCGTCACGGCCGGGTCGCCGAGACCGGCACGCACAACGACCTGCTGGCCCGCGGCGGTGCCTACGCCGACCTGTACGCGGACCAGGTTCCGGCGTCCTGACCGCCGCCGGCGCCCCGCCCGCTCGGCGTGGGCGATCTCACCGGAACCGGCCGTCGCGCCGCCGGTAGGCTGTGTGCCCATGGCATCCTCCTCCGCGCTGGACCTGCTGGGCATCGACCGGACCCTGTCCGACGAGGAGCTCGCGGTCCGCGACACCACCCGTGCGCTGATGGACGACCTGGTGCGCCCGCGCGTCGCCGGCTGGTACGAGGCGGGTGAGCTGCCGGCCCGCGAGCTGGCGGCCCAGTTCGGCGAGACCGGGCTGCTGGGCATGCACCTGGACGG
>JBIQML010000587.1:2270-3283 GCA_044463405.1 Nakamurella lactea
CGCCGGCGCCTCCACGGTCGCCTACGGGCTGGCCTGCCTGGAGCTCGAGGCCGCCGACTCCGGCATCCGATCCCTGGTGTCGGTGCAGGGATCGCTGGCCATGTTCCCGATCTGGAAGTACGGATCGGACGAGCAGAAGGACCGCTGGCTGCCGGGGATGGCCGCCGGGGAGACCGTCGGCTGCTTCGGCCTGACCGAGCCGGATGCCGGTTCCGACCCGGCCTCGATGCGCACCCATGCCAAGCGGGACGGCGACGGGTTCGTGCTCAACGGCACCAAGATGTGGATCACCAACGGCACCGTCGCCGACGTCGCCGTGGTGTGGGCCAAGCTGCAGGACCAGGAGGCACCGGACGACACCAACGGTGTTATCAGGGGCTTCATCGTGCCCACCGACACCGAGGGCTTCTCCGCCCGGGAGGTGACGGGGAAGCTGTCGCTGCGCGCCTCCGCGACGGCCGAGCTCAACCTGGACGGCGTGCGACTGGGCCCGGAGTCGATCCTGCCGGGCGCCTCCGGGCTGAAGGGGCCGCTGTCCTGCCTGACCCAGGCGCGCACCGGGATCCTGTTCGGGGCGCTGGGCGCGGCCCGGGACTGCCTGCAGGTCGCCCTGGACTACGTCGGCACCCGGACTGTCTTCGGCAAGGCCCTGGGCGGCTACCAGCTCACCCAGGCCAAGCTGGCCGACATGGTGACGGCCTGGTCCGCCGCGTACCTGATGGCGCTGCACATCGGGCGGGCCGCCGACGCCGGCACCGCCAGCCCGATCATGGTCTCCATGGGCAAGCTGAACTCGACCCGAACCGCCATCGAGATCGCCCGCACCTGCCGCACCATGCTGGGCGCCAACGGCATCTCCGGCGAGTACCCGGTGCTGCGGCACGCGAACAACCTGGAGAGCGTGCTCACCTACGAGGGCACCGCGGAGGTGCACCAATTGGTGCTGGGCCGCGCGCTGACCGGCCTGAACGCCTTCGGCTGACCGGCGCGGCTGGACCGTGCCGACGCCGCCC
>JBIQML010000588.1:0-3273 GCA_044463405.1 Nakamurella lactea
GGTGAGAACCATCGAGCCGTCGATCCCCTGCTCTTTCCAGATGCGGGCGGCTTCGTCGGCGCAGAAGGTCTTCGCGGCGGCAGCCGCGGGCGACCCCATCGCGGCCGCGGTGGTCGCTGAGGAGGCGGCGCTGGTCGCGCAGGCCGTGTGCGCCGCGGTGTCGGTCGTCGATCCGGAGATCGTCGTGCTGGGTGGCGGTATCGGCCAGGCCCCCGGATTCGTCGACGCGGTGGCGTCCCAGTTCCGCGCGCTGGCGCCGTTACCCACCGAGATCCGGGTCAGCGCCCTGGGCGCCGACGCGGTGGTGGACGGGTGCCTCGCCGCCGGTTTGGGCCGCGCCTGGGAGAGGCTCACCTCTCGGGCGTCGTCGCAGCCGGATCGGTTCGGGGACGGATATCCTGCTCCGCCACGTTGAAGCCCTCGACCCTGATCGTGGCGTCGCCGGGCGACTCGGTTGCCGGGAATCGCCCGGTGACCACGGCGGCCTGGCCCGGGAACAGGGTGATGTCGTTGTCCTGCCAGAGGATCGGCGCGACCGGCCGGCCGCCGTCGCCGACCACCGACAGGTGGATTCCGACCGCGGGGACGGCGGATCGATTGCGGACGGTCACGGTTGCCGTCGCCAACGGCTCGCCGGCGTGATCGTCCGTGACGCCGGCCGCGATGTCGGCAGTGACATCCGGGCGCACCACGGCAAGCCGTTGCAGCCCGGTGAGATCGGCGTATTCGGACTGCGGGGTGTACTGCCAGGTGGTGCGATCCCAGTCCAGCTCGTCCTCCCGGGTGGACATCCAGTAGACGTTGCGGCTGACGCGACTGCCCTCGGCGTCGTCGAGTTCCAGTTCGACGAAGTGGGTGTCAGAGACGCCGGATTGGGCCGGAACCCGACCCACCGGAACGACACCGCTGCCGCCTATCGGGTCGAGGGTTCGGGTCCAGCAGGCGATCTCGGCTCCGTCCAGGCCGCGCAGGTGGGCGTGAACGGTCAGCGGGTCGCTGACTTCCGCAGACCCGTTGACCACCAGGACCTCTCGGGTGTCGTAGCTGAGCTGCACGTGGACGGGTTCGTTGGCCTTCTTGGCGCCGAAGTAGGCCGCGGCAGGATCCAGGTAGTAGTCGAACAGGTGCCAGTTCAGGCTTGGCCAGGCGTTGTTGAGCATCCAGTAGATGACGCCGGTGGCCGGTCTGGCTGCCGTGGACCGCGCCCGATAGGCCTCGAACTGGGCGCGCACCATCTCGTAGTTGGCCAGTTGCGCCTTGCGCAGGAAGTCGTGCAGGCTGCCGATACTGCCGTATCTGGCGGCCAGCGCCTCGGCGAAGATGCCCAACGAGTCGAACGGCGCACCCGGCGCGGCGTGGTAGTGGTGCGCATCGGGTTGCTGCCACAGCCGGTCGATCTCCGTCGGTTCCAGCATCGCCTTCAGGCTCGGCAGCCGCGGAACGGAGTGACCGGCGCTGCACTCGCTGTCGAATCCTATGGCGCCGCCGAACCGGTCCGCGTACCAGTAGCGAGGCGGAACCCAGTCGTAGGGCCACATCTTCATGCCGGAGGGTCCGGCGGCCTCCGTCACCGTCGTGTCCGGCCAGACGCCTGCGGTGACTGTGGTATCCAGATCCGACCCGACATCCGGTACCTCGTCGGACGGCTCGTTGTTCCAGCGACTCGCACCGGAGGAGACGATGGGCACCGACCAGTCGGCGGCGCGCAGCTGCGCCATGTAGGTCTCGGCCAGCTGCGGCGACGGCGCGAAGTCGCTACCGATCTGGAACGAGATCACGCTCGGGTGGTTGCGCAGCAGCCGGGCCTCACCGGCCATGGACGCCGCGGCGATCCGGTAGTCCGCGTCGGTCCACGGCGCCCCGCCCGTGCATGCGTGCGACTCCCACTTGGTGCAGCACTCCCAGCCCGGCAGCACCATGATCCCCCGTCGGTCGGCCAGGTCGAAGAACTCCGGATTCTCCAGCTTGCCCTCCAACCGAATCGCGTTCAGACCCAGATCGACCACGTAGTCGAGCTGGTCGGTCAGGCGCTGCCGGTCGTGGCGCAGGAAGATGTCCGAACACCATCCGCCGCCGAGGATCAGCATCGGGCGGCCGTTGACGACGAAGCGACGACCGCCACCGTCCTCCAGGTGGCTGGTCACCCGCCGGACGCCGAAGGTCACGTCCGCCTGGTCGGAGAGCTCGTCACCGTCCGAAACGGCCAGGTGCAACTGGTAGAGCGGCTGCGGACCCTGCCCGATCGGCCACCACACGTCGGGTTCGTGGATGCTCAACTCGGGTATCCGCTCCGCCGTCAGGACCACGTGCTCGCAGCCACCCGCGGGCACCGTGACGGACGCCTCGAAGCAGCGCCGGAACCGCTGACCGCCTGACGCGGTGGCGTCCTGCCCGCCGAGCCGGACGATGGTGCCGCGAACGGTGACGGTGCGCTGCGTGTCGGCCGCACCGTGCAGGTCCATCCCGACCCGGAGGTCCGCACGATCCAGGGCCGGCGTCAGGTCGCTGACCACATAGGGATCCGCCAGCCGGATCTCGCCGGTACGCCGGATCCACATGTCCCGCCAGATCCCCATGTTGTTGTCCGGCGGCGCGGGGTTCCAGTCGATCCAACCCACCGACAGATCCATCATCGGATGGCCGGGAAACACCTTGATCGCGACCGCGTTGCTGCCGGGCACGACCACATCGGTGACGTCGATGGTGTGCACCGCGTAGGCGCCGGCGATCCGATCCGGACCCGCGACCTGGACCCCGTTGACCCACAGCTCGGCGCTGTGCATCACACCCTCGAGGCGCAGCGCCGTCCGTCCGCCCGCAGACACCTCGAACAGGCTGCGATACCACCAGGGCACCAGGAACCGGCCGGGATCCACGCGGTCGCGCATCCTCGTCGATCGGAACACGTCGGGATACTGGCCGTCCGCCAGCAGCGCCGCCATCACCGTGGACCGGGCGGGGGCCGCCAGCCACCCCTCCGAGCGGTAACCCGGGCGGGAGATGCTCTCGCCCGCCCTGCCGGCAACGGCGGACGACTGGACCTGCCAGCCGTGCACCGGTACAGAGATCGCCTGGCCGACCGCTCGCGTGCTTGCTGCCGTCACCGTCATCTGCGTCATCGCCTCGCTCAGCGCTTGCGTGCCCGGCGGCGCGCTCGTCGCCGCCGGCTCCCGGCAATGGTAAGGGATGTTTACTGACATGCGTCTGCACCCTCGGAGCGGCGCCGGCAGCGGGCGCATCGACATCAAGGGCATCGCCTTTCGCTACAGCCCG
>JBIQML010000589.1:0-3268 GCA_044463405.1 Nakamurella lactea
CCGCGCTCAGCAATGCCGCGGCCAGCATCAGCGCCCCGGCGACCAGCAGCGCCCGGTGCTCGCCGGTCACGAACGCGTCCCTGGCGGCACGCGCCGCGGCCGCGGACAGGCCGGGGGTGTCCGGTGACGGGGTGTGCCCGAACACCGTCACCAGCACGGCGAGCCCGATCGCACCGCCGACCTGCTGCGAGACGTTCACCAGCCCGGACGCGGCCCCGGCGTCACCCGGTTGCACGCCGTCCAGCGACATCGCCGTCATCGGCACGAACGTGGTGCCGGCGCCGATGCCGAACAGCACCAGCGGCAGCAGCAGCGCGCCGTAGCTGCTGTCGGCGTCCATCATGGCGGCCGTCCACAGGCCCGCGGAGGCGATCAGCAGGCCGGCGATCATCAGCGTCCGGCTGGACACCCGGTTGGCCAGCACCCGCGCGGTCAGCTGGGACAGCGCGAACAGGAACACCGTCAGCGGCAGGAACGCGATCCCGGCCTGCAGCGGGCTGTAGCCCAGGATCTCCTGCCCGAACTGCGTCATGAAGAAGAACATCCCGAACATGCCGGCCACCATCAGCAGCCGCACCAGGTGCGAGGCGCTGCGGTTGCGGCTGGCGAACAGCCGTAGCGGGGTGATCGGCGACTCCGCGTGCATCTCGATCCGCACGAACGCAGCCAGCAGCAGCGCGCCCGCCACCAGGCCGAGCAGCACCAGCGGGTCGTCCCACCGTGTGCTGGCCGCCCGGACCAGGCCGTAGACCACCGCCGTGACGCCGGCCGTGGCGGTCAGCGCGCCGGCCAGGTCGACGTGACCGCTGCCGCGCGCGTACCGGGGCACCACGGCCAGGATCGCCACCACCAGGACGGCGCCGATCGGCACGTTGACGAACATCACCCACCGCCAGGACGCCCACTGGGTGAGCATCCCGCCGGCGATCAGGCCGATCGCCGCCCCGCCGACCGACACGGCGGAGAACCAGCCGAGGGCGCGGGTGCGCTCGCGGGCGCCGGGGAACAGCGTCATCAGGATGGCCAGCGCGGACGGGGCCGCGAAGGCCGCGCCGATGCCCTGGATCACCCGGGCGGTGAGCAGCTCGCCGGCGGTGCTGGCGAATCCCCCGGACAGCGAGGCGAGGGTGAACACCGTCAGGCCGGCCACGAAGACCCGCCTCCGGCCGAAGATGTCCCCGGCGCGGGCGCCGAGCAGCAGCAGGCCGCCGAACGCCAGCGTGTAGGCGTTGATCACCCAGGACAGCGAGGTGGGGGAGAAGTGCAGGGTGGCCGCCATGTCGGGCAGAGCGATGTTCACGATGCTGGCGTCCAGCACGACCATCAACTGGGCGATCAGCACGATCCCCAGCACCAGGCCGGGCCGGCGGGTCCGCTCGGTCACCCGGTGGGCGGAGCGCCCGGGGGTGAGGACCGGGACCCGGCGCAGCACGTCGGCCAGCGGGATCCCCGCGCGGCCGGCGCCCTGAACAGCGGTTTCGGATGTGGCCCGGCCGGGTTCGGCCAGGTCAGCCGCGGTCCGGCCGGGATTGGCCGAACCCATGCCGGCCCGTGGGTCGGGCACGGCCGGGTGGCTCTCGCCGCCGGCTCCGCGAGGCGCCGGAGGGGTGGCCGCCGGCGCCTGGGTGCGCGGCGGCATCGATTGCGGTTCTCTCGTCATTCCGGAGAGCTCCTTGGTGCGCTAGTATCGATAAGTGGAAGGGCCCTCCGGTAACTATACGGAGGCTCCCTCCGGTTAGCAAATGTTTTTTCGACGACCTCTGGAAAGGGCGGCATGGGACGGGCGGCGCAGGCCGGTCAGCGTGGACCGGTCGTCGGCGGTGACGAGGAATTCGGGCAGGTACGCGACCGTGTGGCCGCTGACGGCGGCCCGGGCACGGGTGCCAATGCGGGTTCGGGCGGCTCCGGCTGGGCACCTCCGGCACGGCCGCTGCGGGCGGACGCCCGGCGCAACCGGGACGCGGTGCTCGCGGCCGCGGCCGAGGCATTCGCCAGCCAGGGCGTCGAGGCCCCGCTGGAGGACATCGCCCGAGCGGCCGGGGTCGGTGTCGGAACGCTCTACCGGCACTTCCCGACCCGGGAGGCGCTGGTGTTCGGCGTCTACGCGCGGGAGGTCGAGCAGCTGGCCGCCAGCGCGCAGCAGCTCTCCGCCGAGCTGGAACCGGCGCAGGCGCTGCGCGAGTGGATGCGCCGATTCGTCCGGTACGCGGCGACCAAGCGCGGCCTGATCGGCATGCTGCACACCATGATGGCCGACCGGACGGAACTGTTCGATCAGACCAAGGCGCAGATCTCCGGGGCCGCGGACCACCTGCTCAAGCGCGCGGCGGCTGCCGGGCAGATCCGCGACGACATCGCGGCCGAGGACCTCACCCGGTCCATGGGCGGCATCTGCATGGCCGGCGGTCCCGATGGTCCGCCCGGCTGTGCTGGCCGGCTGGTGGACCTGGTCTTCGACGGGCTGCGCTACGGGGCACCCGCCGCGCGCTGACGTCCCGTCACCGCCGATCCCCGCCTGGACCCCGCCCCCGCATGGATCAACTTCGCCCGCATGCATGAACGTGGCGGAAATGGTGACGGTGTGCCTGGTGGGACCAACTTCGTGCATGCTGTGGAAGTTGATCCATGCGGGACCGGGGCGCCGCCGGGGATGCCGATCCATGCGAAACCCGCTCGCGGCGGGCCGATAGCCTGATCGACATGAACTCCCCCGTGCTCACCGCGGTGGCCTGGCCCTACGCCAACGGCCCCCGCCACATCGGCCACGTCTCCGGCTTCGGCGTCCCGTCGGACATCTTCGCCCGCTACCAGCGGATGGCCGGCAACGACGTGCTGATGGTCTCCGGCACCGACGAGCACGGCACCCCGATCCTGGTGCAGGCCGATGCCGAGGGCGTGCCGCCTCGCGAACTCGCCGACCGGTACAACAAGGTCATCGTCGACGACCTGGCCGGCCTCGGCCTGTCCTACGACCTGTTCACCAGGACCACCACCCGCAACCACTACGCGGTGGTGCAGGAGATGTTCCGCACGGTGCACCGCAACGGGTACTTCGTGCCGCAGAGCACCATGAGCGCGATCTCTCCGTCCACCGGCCGCACGCTGCCCGACCGCTACATCGAAGGCACTTGCCCGATCTGCGGTTACGACGGCGCGCGCGGCGACCAGTGCGACAACTGCGGCAACCAGCTCGACCCGATCGACCTGATCAACCCGCGCTCCAGGATCAACGGCGAGACCCCGACGTTCGTCGAGTCCGAACACTTCT
>JBIQML010000590.1:0-3267 GCA_044463405.1 Nakamurella lactea
GTTCGGGTGCCGAGTGGACGCAGCTGACGGCGTGGATCACCGGGCAGGACGACCAGACCACGCTGCAGGCGATCCAGCAGGCGTGGCCGGCGAGTTGATCTGCCGGCCGTGCAGTAGGACGCAGTAGGAGGTAGTAGTCACGGGACGCGGACGGATCCACGCCATGGCCGGCGGGGGTCCGTCCGCTCCCGTTCCCGCTCTCGTTGTCCCGTGGCATAGGCGCAGGAGGCACCGGCGTTGACAGACCTGAAGATCGCGGACCATCCGCAGACGTCTCATGCACCCGCCGGGTCCGGCCGGCGCTACAGCTGGCTCACGCCGGTCGTCTGGGTGCTGATCGCGGCCATCGTCGGCCTGGTCATCTACCTGAGCCTGGCGCCCACCGGCAACGCCCTGCTGTACGACAGCAGCACGGACCATTCGTGGTTCGTGGACATGATCTTCCGCCCCACCTCTGTGGTGCAGAAGATCGTGGTGATGTTCGTCGCGATCGCGCTGTTCCTGATCGTGATGGGCCTGATTCTGTGGGCCGTCGACCGGACCAACGTGCCCAAGGGCGTGCTGGTGGCCGGCTTCCTCGGCCCGGTGGTGATCGCGCTGGCCTCCGGTCTGCTGTGGACGGCGATCAGGACGATCGTCCAGTCGTTCCAGACCTTCGACCAGTTCGGCACCGAGATCGGTTGGGCCGGCTGGGCCAACTACGGGCACATCTTCACCGCCGCCAACACCGACATGCTGATCAACACGGTGATCTGGATCTTCGTGGTGCCGATCGTGTCGACGATCTTCGGCCTGGTGTACGCGGTGCTGGTGGACCGCACCCGGTTCGAGGCGGCGGCCAAGGCACTGGTGTTCCTACCATTGGCGATCTCCATGGTGGCCGCGTCGGTGATCTGGCAGTACGTCTACTACCAGCCGGCGCCGGCGGGCGATAACCAGATCGGCCTGCTGAACGCCATCATCAGCCTGTTCGGCGGCAGCCCGGTCAACTGGACGACGGACTTCCCGGTCGGCACGTTCGCGCTGATCGCGGTGATGATCTGGATCCAGACCGGGCTGGCGATGACGCTGCTATCCGCGTCCATCAAGGCGATACCGGACGAGATCATCGAGGCCGCCCGCATCGACGGCGCCACCGGGTGGCGGCTGTTCCGCAGCGTGACGGTACCGAGCATCCGGCCGACGATCGTGGTGGTGCTCACCACGGTGGCCATCGCCTCGCTGAAGACCTTCGACATCGTGCAGGTGATGGGCAACAACCTGCCGGTCAACAACATCCTGGCCAACGCGTTCTACCAGTTCATGTCCCAGTTGCAGGCCGGCTGGGCCGGCGCTGCGGCCGTGCTGATCTTCATCGTGGTGATCCCGGTGATCGTGTTCAACGTCTATCAGATGCGCAAGTCGGAGGCGATCCGATGACCACCACCACGCCGCCGTTGATGGCGGTCCCGAAGGAGAACTCCCGCAAGCTCAAGGCGCAGCTGCGGGCCCAGGAGGCCAAGACCAAGCTGAGCTCGCCGTGGGCGTCGCTGGTCGCGATCGTGATCGCGATCCTCTGGACGGTGCCCACGGTCGGGCTGCTGGTCAACTCCACCCGCGGCGGGGACGCCCCGACGACCTCCGGGTGGTGGAACTTCTGGGGCAACGGCACCGGCTTCTCGCTGGAGAACTACATCAGCGCGTGGAACGGCAACGGCGGCACGCCGCTGTCGGCCTACATCCTGAACTCCGTGGTGATCACCCTGCCGGCGGTGGTGATCCCGATCACGCTGGCGCTGCTGGGTGCCTACGCGTTCGCCTGGATCGACTTCCGCGGCCGCAACATCCTGTTCGTCGCGGTGTTCGTGATGCAGGTGGTGCCCATCCAGGTGGCGCTGATCCCGCTGAACACGGTGTACGTGAACTTCGGGCTGAACTCGTCGTTCTGGTCGATCTGGTTGTCGCACACCATCTTCGGTCTGCCGCTGGCGGTATTCCTGCTGCACAACTTCATGAAGGAGATCCCGCCGTCGCTGGTGGAGGCGGCCCGGGTGGACGGCGCCGGCCACGTCCGGATCTTCACCAGGGTGCTGCTGCCGCTGCTGGTGCCGGCGATCGCCGCGTTCGGCATCTTCCAGTTCCTGTGGGTCTGGAACGACCTGCTGGTGGCGCTGACCTTCTCCGGCGACAACACCCGGCCGATCACCGCCGGCATCCAGCAGCTCACCACCACGTTCGGCCAGCAGGGCAACATCCTGCCGTCCGCGGCGATCCTGGCGATGATCGTGCCGCTGGCGGTGTTCCTGTCGCTGCAACGGTTCTTCGTCCGCGGCCTGCTGGCCGGCTCGGTGAAGGGCTGATCGGGTCGGTTCCCGCCGTTCGGTGGGTATCGCGGAACGGCTGGTGACGGGGCGATGACGGGGGTGCACAGCTCGGTCGGCATCGTGCAGGTGGCGGCCAGGGCCGGCGTCTCGCAGGCGACCGTGTCCCGCGCCTTGCGCGGGCACCCCGGGGTGTCGCCGGCCACCAGGGCGCGGGTGCGTGCCGCCGCCAGCGAACTCGGCTACGCGCCGTCCGCATACGCCGCGGCGCTGGCGCGGGGCAGCAGCAACGCGATCGGCGTGGTCTCGCCGTGGATATCCCGGTGGTTCTTCGCCACCGTGCTGGAGGGCGTGCACCAAGTGGTGGCCGAGCACGGTTACGACATGCTGCTGTACCCGCTGGGCCCGGCGGACGGCTCGGAGTCCGCGCGGATGGACGCGCTCGGCCTGCACAAGCGGGTGGACGGTGTGCTGGGCCTGGCCCTGCCGAACGAGTTGCGGGCCCGGATGCTGTCCCGGGTGCCGATCGTCACGGTGGGGACCTCGACTCCGGGAATCCCGGGTGTTCAGGTGGACGATGTCGAGGTCGGATACCTGGCGACCAGGCACCTGCTGGAACTCGGTCACCGGCGCATCGCGTTCCTGGGGCTGGACCCGGACGACGTGTACGGCTTCAAGGTGGCGGCCGACCGCTACCAGGGATACCGGAGGGCGCTGCACGAGGCGACCCTGGCCCCGGACCCGTCGCTGGTGGAGACCACCGGATTCGAGGTGGAGGCGGGGGAGGCCGCGATAGAGGAGCTGCTGGCCAGGGCCGAGTGGGACCCGCTGCGGTTGCCCACGGCCGTGGTGGCGGTCAGCGACGAGGTGGCGGTCGGCGTGATCTACGCGGCGCGGCACCGCGGCATCCGGGTGCCGGCGGATCTGTCCGTGGTGGGCGTGGACAACCACGACATGGCCCGGCTGT
>JBIQML010000591.1:0-3257 GCA_044463405.1 Nakamurella lactea
GTGCTGCACCTGTTCAACGTCGCGGCGCTGCTGCACGCCTCGGCGCCCGAGTTCCGGGTGCTCACGTGGTCGGCCGGTGCCATGGCGCTGACCGAGCGGATCGTGCTGTTCCACGATCGCTCCGAGCACGGCGCCGCCAGCGCCGAGGTGCACGGGCACGGCCTCGGCGTGGTCCGTGAGGTGGTGGCCCTGCCGGCCGCGCACCGGCGGCTGCGGATGGACGACCAGCCGGCGATGGCGCTGCTGGCACGGAGGTTCGCGCCGGCCGCCTGCCTGGTGCTGGAGGCCGGCGACCGGGTGGATCTGGCCGACGACGGCTCACTGCCGGAGGGCGCGGCGGTACTGGGTTCGGACGGCACGGTCACCACCGGACCACTGGTGGGTGTCCGGTGAACCCCCGTCCGGGGTTCGCGGGTCCCCGTCCGGGGTTCGCGGGTCCCAGGCCGGGGTTCGCGGGTCCCAGGCCGGATTCCGGGGCGCTCGGGACGGCAGAATGCGGCTTTCGACCCGCGAACATCGGGGAGGGGCGGTGAGCATCGCCGCGGAGCGCAGCGCGGGCCGCAAGCTCGCCATCACCCGGCTGCGGCAACGCCGGCCGCTGGACCCGCCGGCCATCGACCGGTTCCTGGCGCGCCACCAGGTCCCGATCGTGGAGGGCGGCACCTGCACGTTCATCTACCGGGGCGAGGCCGACGCCGTGCACCTGATCCACCGGGTGGTCGGGCTCCCCGAGCGGATCCCTTTGCGCCGCATCCCGAACACCGAATTGTGGTACCTGGCACTGGATCTGCCGGACGGATCCCGGGTGGAGTACCAGCTGGAGGTATCGGCCGGCGGGAACGCCCAGCGCATCAACGACCCGCTGAACCCGCATCTCTCGCACAGCCCGATGGGGTCGTCCTCGGTGTGCTTCGCCCGGGGCTATGTCGCTCCCGACTGGACCGAACCCGATCCCGAGTCCCGCCCCGGCGAGTTGGTGGACATGACGATCCCCAGCAGGGCGCTGCGTCGCGAGTCGCACTGCCGTGTCTACCTGCCGGCCAGGTTCCGCACCGCCACCCGGTACCCGTTGCTGGTGGTGCACGACGGGTCGGACTTCCTGCAGTACGCGGCAGCCAAGACCGTGCTGGACAACCTGATCCACCGGCTGGACGTCGCCGAGACGGTGGTGGCCTTCACCGACCCGGGGGACCGGCTGACCGAGTACGCCAACTCGGCCGCGCACGCCCGGTTCCTCACGCACGAGCTGATCCCGCACCTGGAGGACCAGCTCCCGCTGCAGGGCCAGCCCTCCGGCCGGTGCTTGCTGGGCTCCAGTTTCGGTGCGGTGGCGTCACTCTCGACCGCGTACCGGTACCCGGGGATGATCGGGTCACTGGTGCTGATGTCCGGCTCCTTCGTGTTCACCGACATCGGCGACGAGCACGAGGGCGGACCGGTGTTCGATCCGGTGGTGAAGTTCGTCAACGCCTACCGCCGGCGGCCGCGCCGGGTGGTCGACCGGATGTACATGACCTGCGGGGTGTACGAGCCGCTGATCGTGCCCAACCGGTCGATGGTGCCGGTCTTCGAGTCGGCCGGGATGACGGTGCGCTACACCGAGGCCAGGGACGGTCACAGCTGGGAGAACTGGCGGGACCGGCTGGGCGGCGCGCTGAGTTGGATCTACCCCGGGCCGCAGAAGTTCGTGTACGAGTAGGCGGTGCGGGTGTGCAGTGGCGTGGGTTTGCGGTGACGGGACGACGGTGACGGGACAGCGGTGGCGTGGGTTTGCGGTGACGGGACAGCCGTGACGGAGCATCAAGGGGAGCGTCGATGAAAGCGGTCGAGCAGTGGGATTCCGAGCGGATGCACCGGCCGATCACGTTGGCGCGGTGGGGCACCTTCGGCACCCCGGTGCTGGTGTTCCCCACGGCGGGCGGTGACGCCGAGGAGATCGAGCGGATGGGCGTGGTCGGCGCGTGCGCGCCGTTGATCGAGGCGGGCCGGGTCAAGCTGTACTCCTGCGATTCGCTGGCGGGGCGGGTGATGCTCACCGAGGAGGGCTCGCCGGAGTTCCGCGCGGCCTTCCTGTCGGCGTTCCAGCAGGCCGTTCGGCACGAGGTGCTGCCCGCCATCTGGGCGGACTGCCGCGGGTCGATGCCGGTGCTGGCGGCGGGGTCGTCGATCGGGGCGTTCAACTCGGTCGCCATGGTGTGTCGGTACCCGGACGTGTTCGGCGGGGCGATCGGCATGAGCGGCACCTACAGGGTGGAGAAGCACTACCCGATCTGGACGGAGGACCTGTTCTTCTCCTCGCCGCTGGAGTTCCTGCCCGGGATGGGCGGTGCGGCGCTGGACATCCTGCGGTCCCGGATGATCATCCTGGCGTCCGGATCCGGGGCGTGGGAGGACGTCGGGGAGTCCTGGCGGATGGCCGATGCGTTGGGGGCCAAGGGGATTCCGAACCGGGTGGACGATTGGGGTCCGGACTGGCCGCACGACTGGCAGACCTGGCGGGCGATGCTGCCGCAGTACCTGGCGGAATTGGTCTGAGCCGGCGAGTCCAGCAGGAGGCGGTCTCCCGGCACCTTCGTCATTTTCGGCGACCGGGAGGCCTCAGGACGACACGGCCTCCAGCCGCCGCCCGCTGGCGGCGGGGCCGAGCAGGGCGAGGATCCCGGCGAGCAGCCCCGTCACGCCGATGCCGATGAACCCCACCTGGAAGCTGAAGGCCGAGACGACGGTGGGCAGCACCAGGGCGCCGAGCGCACCGCCGGCGTGCCCGATGCCGTCGCTCAGCGCGAAACCCGACGAGCGCGCCCGGGTGGGGAAGCTCTCGGCCGTGTAGGTGTAGGCGACCTGCAGGTACAGCCCGAGCGCAAGCGCGGCGAGGAAGGACCCGACGATCAATATCGCCTCGCCGGCCAGTGTCGAGATGAGGATCATTCCGATCAGCCAGACGACGGTGGCGCTGACGATCAGGAGCTTGCGTTCGATCCGGTCGACCAGCGCGATCATGATGATCGCGCCGACCGGGTATCCCACGGCACCGACGGCGAGATAGAGGATCGACGTTCCGATCGGGATGCCGTGGTCGGAGTACAACGTGGCGGCATCGCCCAGGAAGCCGTAGTTCCCGATGTACCACAGGAACCACATCGGGATGAAGATCCCGAGCCGACCCAGGTACGGCTGGCGCAGCACCTGCAGCATGGAGAAGCCGCGCTCGCGCTGGACCAATTCGACCGGCTCCGGGTCGGGCAACTCGGCGCCCC
>JBIQML010000592.1:0-3251 GCA_044463405.1 Nakamurella lactea
GGGCGAGCAGGTCCGCGGGGACGTCCGCGATGCGAACCTGCTGCATGCGGATGCCGTCCCGGGCGGCGTGATTGCGCGCGGTGCGCACGTCCTGCCACGACTTGCCGCGGAACTCCAGGCCGGCCAGGTCGAGCACGGCGTCCTCGCCGACCTGGGTGAGGTGCCAACCGCCGCCGGCGTGCTCGGCGAACGCAGGGGTGACGGAGTACCAGCACACCGTCCATCCCGCGCGAAGGCAGAACCGGCGGAACTCCGCCACCGCGTCGGCCCACCGGCCGGTGGGCCCGACCGGGTCGCCCAGCACCAGCGCGACCCCGGAGACGATCCGGTAGCTGACGGCCACGTCACCGGCGCGGGTGGTCCAGCTGGCGAAGCCGGGCCAGGTTCGTTGCCAGCCCAGGGATCCGCCGCCGTGCGCCCGCACCAGCTCCGCCAGCCGGGCGTCCGCCGCGGCGTCGGGGCGGCGCCCCTCCCGCACGCCGAGCACCATTGGCACCAGCAGCGCGACCAGGGTGGCCGCCCAGATCCACCCGGACAGCCCGACAACGAAACGCGCCCACGGGAAGTCGGCGGCGGAGCCTCCGAAGGTGACGGTGGACAGCACCGCGCGGCCGCGCTCGTGCGGGTGCACGCCGAACTGGCTGCCCGCCAGCGTGAGCACCAGCCACCACACCCCGGTGAAGACCGCCGTCGCCGCCACCAGCCGGGGCAGGTACCGGCGCAGCACCGGCGCGGGGAGCCGACGCGGCCAGCAGCGGCGACAGGCCACCAGCACCGCCAGCATGCCCGCCCACCCCAGCAGATCCCCGACGTGGCCGGCGATGTCGGCCGCCACCGGTTCGGGCCAGCTGGCGGCGAGGCGGGCCAGGTCCCGGCCCAGCGGCACCGCGCAGAGCACCATCGCCGCCCACCAGGCGCCCGGCAGACCGCGGCGCAGCGCCTTGGCGATCACCAGCGCGATGCCCAGTTGCACCAGGGCAGGCACCAGCGGATGCGCAGGCTGCAGCGTGCCAGGGCCGAAGACCCCGCCGTAGCCCGGATAGACGGCCAGCACCACGCTGCTGGCGGGCATCAGCAGCACGAGCATGGCGAGCAGGCCACGAATGCGCAGCAGCCGTGGTGCCCGGTGGGCGCCGCCCGTGGTGCGGGACCCGGCGGCGCCCGTGGTGCTGGCCGGGGCGCCGCGCAGCACCGGGCCGGCCGCCAGGCCGACGACGAACGCGATCGCGTGCTCCAGATCCCACAGCAGGCCGGAGCGCAGCAGCATCACCGCCAGGTATCCCCCGACGATCCAGCGCATCCGAGCTCGCCACACCGGTGCGGCGAGCGCGGATCCGGCGGCGAGCACGCCGATCGCCCCTGCGGACAGCCCGGTGTCGGTCTGCAGCGCGAGGGTGTGTGCCCACGGCCACGGCAGGGGGGCGCCCAGTGCCAGCACCGCGGCGGATCCCAGGGCACCGGCCGCCTGGGTTCCGATCAGCACCACCGCCGTCCGCGCGGTGCCCGCCCGCCGCTCCAGGAATCCGACCGCCAGCGCGAGCAGCGCGGCCACCACGGGATACAGCACCGGACCCGGCACCAGCAGGGCACCGCCCAGCAGCGTGAACCAGCGGCCCTCGGCGAACGCGGGAAGGCCGTAGGCCAGATCCTTGGCGGGCGCCCGCGCGCCCGCGGCGGCGTCGAACAGCGTGCCGGTGAGGGCGCCGGCGGTCAGCACCGCCAGCACCACCAGGTAGGCCAGCGGGGTCCGCCGAACCGACGCCATGAGCCGCCGCACGAGCGCCGACGCTGGTGGCGGTGGCGGCATGGCCGGCCGCGCGGGTTCGGGGCGGGCGGAACCCTGCCGGGGAAGCGGAATCGTCGCAGGCCGGGCAGCCGTGCTGGTCGTCATGCCTCCACGGTGCCCGGGAACCGGCGCCCGGTCAGTCGGGGCACGCACCGAATCGGGGGTGGGGAGATCCCCACCCCCGATCACGCCAGGAGCCAGCAGGACCCGAGATCCGGAACGGGAGAAGTTCGGCACGGGTACACAGAGGGCTCCGGTGGCCCCGCCGATACGTGTGCTCCCGTCACCGCCCGATCGGTCAGCGGGTCGGAGCCGCCGCCACGAACTCGCCGAGCACTCGGGCGGTCTCGGCCATCGCGCGTTCCACGCCGAAACCCGCCAACTCCCGCCAGCTGTGGTGTTCGCGCAGCCGGCGCAGCACCTGCACGCCCACCAGGTAGCCGATCCGCTCCGGCAGGTCGCTCGGTGCCCCGATCGCGAAGTACCGGTTGAGCGTCGCGCGATCGTCGGCCTCCAGCAGGCCGGCCAGCCGCCGGATCGCCTGCGGGAGGGCGGCCGTCGCCTCGGCGTACCACTCGTCCCGCCCAGCGAAGATCGAGATGTGCTGGGCCATCGGCACATGCGGCCAGATCTCGGAGGTGAGCAGCGGCGCGTAGCCCTCCGAGAACAGCAGCAGGCCGAGCCGCTCGTCGTGCAGCCACTCCGGTCCGCCCAGCCCGATCTGCGCCAGGTGACCCATCTCGTGACGCGCCACGATGCCGATCTCGACCTCGTCGCCGGATTTCTCCACCGGCACGAACAGGTGCGGCTGCTCGTCGTGCACGCTGACCCAGCCGAACGACAGGTCCAGTCCCACCAGCGCGACGCACCGCAGCGGCAGGTCGGGCTCGGCCACCAGCGCGGTCACATCGTCGGCGGCCTGTCGAAGCCACGGGCCGATCCGGTCCGCGTTGCCGCGTATCCGATCCAGCAGGCCGGGATACGCATCCAGCGCGCTCGTCGGGTCGACGTCCGAGGTGCCGAACCGGGTGACATCGTCCAGCACCCAGGGGTTGGCGGTGACGTAGTCCTGCCAGGCACGCCGTTGCGCTGCCCGCGGCAGGTGTCCGGCGTCCTTCCAGAAGGCCAGGAACTGCGGAACCAGATCCGTGAGCATCAGCGCCATGTCATGATCATCGCAGCGCGCTCGTGCCCGCACCATAGGACCCGCCCGGGGTGCCCGGGAGGGCCGCCAGGGCGCCCCGGGCCACCGCCGAGCCCGCGAAGGCCGCTACCGCCGCTCCAGCAACTCCGGATCCAGCACCGCGGGCAGTGGCTGCTGATGCACGATCCCCAGTTCCTGGGTCGCCCTGGTCATCGCCACGTACAGATCGCCCAGCCCGTGCCGGCCGGACGCCACCAGCCGGGCCGGCTCGACCAGGATCACCCGGTCGAACTCCAGGCCCTTGGCCTCGCGCACCGGCAG
>JBIQML010000593.1:0-3242 GCA_044463405.1 Nakamurella lactea
CGACGACGAGCACCTGTTCTACCTGCAGTCCCGCGGGATCTCCCCGGACATGGCCAAGCGGCTGGTGGTGCGGGGGTTCTTCCACGAGGTGCTGCACAAGATCGGCATTCCGTCCGTGACCGAGCGCATCACCGAGGCCGTGGAGCGCGAACTGGCGATCTCCGGCAACTGACCTTCCTCATCACAACCTTTACGGGAGCAAAAGCTATGGCAACCCTTGAGATCTCCGACCTGCATGTCTCGGTGATCGCCGACGATCAGCCGAAGGAGATCCTGCGCGGCGTCGACCTGGCGATCGAGTCGGGTCAGACCCACGCGATCATGGGCCCGAACGGGTCCGGCAAGTCCACCCTGGCCTACGCGCTGTCCGGGCACCCCAAGTACCAGGTGACCTCCGGCTCGGTGACGCTGGACGGCGCGGACGTGCTGGCGATGACGGTGGACCAGCGGGCCCGGGCCGGCCTGTTCCTGGCCATGCAGTACCCGGTGGAGATTCCGGGGGTGTCCACCTCCAACTTCCTGCGCACCGCGGCCACCGCCGTGCGCGGCCAGGCGCCCGCCGTGCGGCACTGGCTCAAGGAGGTCAAGGGCGCCATGGCGGACCTGCAGATGGACCCCGACTTCGCCGAGCGGAACGTCAACGAGGGCTTCTCCGGTGGCGAGAAGAAGCGGCACGAGATCCTGCAGATGTCGCTGCTCAAGCCGAAGTTCGCCATCCTGGACGAGACCGACTCCGGCCTGGACATCGACGCGCTGCGCATCGTGTCCGAGGGCGTGAACCGGTACCGGGAGACCTCGGCGGCGGACGGTTCGGGTGTCGGGATCCTGCTGATCACGCACTACACCCGGATCCTGCGCTACATCCACCCGGACTTCGTGCACGTCTTCGTGGCCGGACGCGTCGTGGAGTCAGGCGGCGCCGAGCTGGCAGAGGAGCTGGAGTCGGACGGCTACGTGCGCTTCACCGGCGCGGGAGTGCCGGCCTGATATGGCCGCGGGCGCGGGTACCACCACCGTCACCGCCGGCGTCGCGGCGGTGTCCCCGGCTGCCTCGGGGTCGACCACGGCGCTGAACACCGACCCCATCCGGGCGGACTTCCCGATCCTGGGGCGCACCGTCCGGGACGGGAAGCCGTTGGTGTATCTGGATTCCGGTGCGACTTCACAGCGCCCCACCTGCGTGATCGACGCCGAGCAGGAGTTCGTCACCGACCACTACGCCGCCGTCAAGCGGGGCGCGCACCAGCTGGCGGACGAGGCCACCGAGGGATACGAGGGTGCCCGGGCGCGGCTGGCGTCCTTCGTGGGCGCGGCCCGTCCGGAGGAACTGGTGTTCACCGCCGGGGCCACGGCGGCGCTGAACCTGCTGGCCTACGCGATCGGCAACGCGGCCTTCGCCGGTGACGACGCCGCCCGGTTCCGGGTCGGGCCCGGCGACGAGATCGTCGTCACCGAGATGGAGCATCACGCGAACCTGGTGCCCTGGCAGGAGCTGTGCCGGCGCACCGGCGCGACGCTGCGCTGGTTCTCGCTGACCGACGACTACCGGCTGGAGCTCGCCGACGTCGACTCGGTGATCACCCCGCGGACCAAGGTGCTGGCGCTGACGCATCAGTCGAACGTGCTGGGCACGGTGCCGCCGGTCGCCGAGCTGGCTGAGGCGGCGCACAAGGTGGGCGCGCTGGTGGTGCTGGACGCCTGCCAGTCGGTGCCGCACCGCCCGATCGACTTCCCGTCCCTCGGCGTGGATTTCGCGGCATTCTCCGGGCACAAGATGCTCGGCCCCACCGGTATCGGTGGGCTGTACGGCCGGTACGAGTTGCTGGCGGCGCTGCCGCCGTTCCTCACCGGCGGGTCCATGATCGAGGAGGTCTTCCTGGACCACTCGACCTACCTGCCGCCGCCGGCCCGGTTCGAGGCCGGCACCCCGCCCGTCACCCAGGCGGTCGGCCTCGGTGCCGCCGTCGACTACCTGACCGAGCTGGGCATGGAGGCCGTGCAGGCGCACGAGCAGGAGCTGACCGGGCTGGCGCTGCAAGGACTCTCGGGCCTGGACGGGGTGCGCGTCCTTGGCCCGGCGGACCTGGTCGACCGGGGGCCGGCGGTGTCGTTCCTGGTCGATGGCATCCACCCGCACGACGTCGGGCAGCTGCTGGACGACGCCGGGGTCGCGGTGCGCACCGGGCACCACTGCGCGTGGCCGCTGCACCGCCGGTACGGGGTGCTGGCGTCGGTGCGGGCCACCTTCGGGGTGTACAACACCGCCGACGAGGTGGACGCCCTGGTGGACGCGGTCGCCGGGGCACAGCGATTCTTCGGGGGCCGATAGCGATGCCGGGCCTGCAGATGGAGCAGCTGTACCAGGAGATCATCCTGGATCACTCCAGGGCGCCGCACCATGCCGGGTTGCGCGAGCCGTTCGACGCCGAGGTGCATCAGGTCAACCCGACCTGCGGCGACGAGGTGACGCTGCGTGTGGCGCTTGGTCCCTCCGCCGGTGCCGATGCCTCCGGGCCGGATCGTGCGGTCGCCGACGTCTCCTACCAGGCGCTGGGCTGCTCGATCTCGCAGGCGTCCACCTCGGTGCTGACCGACCTGGTGATCGGGCGCCCGCTGGCCGAGGCGCTGGCCCTGTTCGACGCGTTCGACGCGATGGTGACCAGCAAGGGGCAGGACGCCGGGGACGAGGACGTGCTCGGCGACGCGGTGGCGTTCGCGGGCGTGGCGCGATATCCCAACCGGGTCAAGTGCGCGCTGCTGGGCTGGATGGCGTTCAAACAGGCTGCCACGCAAGCAGTGCCGGATCACACAACCGAGAATCAGGGACAACCGGGAGAGTGACGAGATGACCGAACAGGCCTATGGGCAGACCGCTACCGACGAGCGCGGCTACGGCCCGGGAGCGGCCGACGAGCGTGCCGGGCGCAGCGCTGCGGATCTGGACCAGGCCGCCGGCGCCGGGGGTCCTGCGGTCGCCGGCGGCGCCGCCGGTGCTGTCGCTGGCGGCGCCGGCGGTGGTGTCGCTGGCGGCGCCGGCGGTGCTGCGTCCGCGGCGGGCGGCTCGACCGTGACGTCGCTGGACGACATCGAGGAGGCCCTGAAGGACGTCGTCGACCCGGAGCTGGGCATCAACGTCGTCGACCTGGGGCTGGTGTACGACCTGCAGGTCGGCGCCGACAACGTGGCGACCATCGACATGACGCTGACCAGCGCCGCCTGCCCGCTGCAGGACATGATCGAGG
>JBIQML010000594.1:0-3234 GCA_044463405.1 Nakamurella lactea
CTTCCAGGGATCGGCGACGGCGGACGACCTGGCGGCGGCCTACCCGCCGGGCACCTACGCCCGGCTGGCCAGGGTGAAGCGGGTCTACGACCCCGGCAACCGGTTCGCGTTGAACGTGAACGTCGAACCCGATCGGCCGAGCGACCTGCGGGCGCGGGGCGGCGCACGATGAGCGCCGCCTCGCCGGCCGTGGTCGCGCCCACCGGCAGGCGCAGCAACGGGCCGGGCACGACGTTGCTGGCCGTGGTGGTGGCCCAGTTCATGGTGACGCTGGACCTGTCGGTGGTGAACGTCGGGCTCCCGCAGATCGCGCGCGGGCTCGGATTCGGCACCAGCGGCCTGACCTGGGTGATCAACGCCTACGCGTTGACCTTCGGCGGCCTGCTCCTGCTGGGCGGCAAGGCCGCGGACCTGTACGGCCGCCGGCGGATGCTGCTGTCCGGGCTGGCGCTGTTCGGCGTGGCCTGCCTGCTCGGCGGTTTCGCCCAGCAGCCGGGGCAACTGATCGCGACCCGCGCGGTGCAGGGCGTCGGTGCCGCGGCACTGGCCCCGGCGGCACTGGCGCTGATGAGCGCGACCTTCCCGTCCGGCAGGGCGCGTATCCGCGCGTTCGGCGCGTGGAGCGCCACCAACGCCGCCGGCGGCGCGCTCGGTGTGGTGATCGGCGGGCTGCTCACCCAGTACGCGGGGTGGCGCTGGGTCATGTTCATCAACGTGCCGATGGCGCTGGTGGGGCTGCTGCTGGTCTGGCGGCGCGTGGCGTCCGACGCGCCGCCGGCCGGACCTGGCCGGCCGGACGTGCTCGGCGCGGCACTCGGCACGGCAGGGATGGGCACGATGGTCTTCGGCATCGTGCGGACCACGACGTACCCATGGGGCTCGGCGACGACGGTGACGACGCTGACCGTGGCGGTCGCGCTGCTGGTCGCGTTCGTCCTGGTGGAGCGGTCCACCGCGCGCGATGCGTTGATCCGGATGAGCCTGCTCGCGCACCGGTCGGTGGCCGGAGCCAACGCCTACAACCTGCTGGCCGGGGCGGCGCTGACCGCCTCGTTCTACTTCATCTCGCTGTACATGCAGCGGGTGCTGGGGGTCGGGGCCGCGCTCACCGGCGTCGAGATGCTGCCGTTCGCGGTGGGCGTGATCGTCGGCTCGGTGCTGGCCATCAAGCTCGGCTACCGGCTGCCCCGGCGGACCCTGCTGATCGCCGGCGGCCTGACGGCTGCCGCGGGGTTCTTCTGGTTCGGGCTGATCGGCGCGGATGGGGCCTTCGTCTCCGACGTGCTGGGACCCTCGATCGTCGCCAGCACCGGTTTCGGGCTGTGCCTGGCGCCGCTGGTCTCCACCGCGACCGCCGGCGTGGCCGCCGAGCAGGCGGGCATGGCGTCAGGGCTGCTGAACGCGTCCCGGCAGATCGGCGCCTCGCTGGGCCTGGCGGTGCTGGGAACCGCGGCCGCGCATCGCACCGGCGCGCTGGGAACGCCCGCGGCGCTGACCTCCGGGTACGCCTTCGGCATGGTCCTCGGCGGCGTCCTGCTGCTCGGGGCGGTGCTGATCGCCGTCACCGTCCTGCGGGGTGTGGAATCAAGGCCGGCCGAAGGCGGTGGGCCAGCCAAGCGGGGAATGGCGCGCTGACCCTCGCGATCTCTGCGTCCTGCCGGGCTGATCCGGGGCGATGTCGAGCTGCGCGATGGCCGCGGGATCCGGAGTACGCGGTGCCCGGGGACCGACCGGACGTCACAGACCCTGAAAATCTGCCGCGAGATGGCCCCAAGATCAGCACGACCTGCGGAAATGCGAAGGCCTGGCGAATCTGGCGGCATCTTCTCGGCGGATCGACGCCTCCTGTCGCTGCCTGATCACCGCGACGAAACCACCCTGCCTGCCAACGCGGGCCAAGGCTGAGACGTCCATGCCGGGCCGGGCAATCGGGCACCATGCAGGAGTGCTAGTGGTGGACGCCGCCAACGTGATCGGCTCCCGGCCGAACGGCTGGTGGCGGGATCGGGCCACCGCCGCCGCCGGCCTGTGCACTGAGATGCGCAACGCCGTGCGGGACGGTCGACTGGCCGATCCAGTCGTCGTCGTGCTGGAGGGAGCGGCGCGGCCGGGAGTGCCAGAGCGGGACCAGGACGGGCTACGGATCGTGCACGCCGCGGCCGGTGGCGACGACACGGTCGTGGCCGTCGCCGTCGACGCGTCCGCGGCCGGGCACACCGTCACCGTCGTCACCGCCGACCGCGGACTTCGGGCGCGCGTCGAGCAGGTCGGGTGCCAGGTCGTCGGTCCGCGGTGGCTGCTGGACCGCCTGTAGTGGTGCGCCGATCTGCACCGGACGCGCGCCGCCCGCCGTCCCGCGCCTCGGATCCGCCAGGATCGTCTGCCGCTCGCTGGCGGTCACCGGCCCGGTGGGGCCGATCGGACCGTGGCGCAGCCCGGCCCGCCGGCGACGCTGGTCGTGGTCAGCACGGGGGTCGGGGAATTCGGCCAGATCGTCTACGCCATCAGCACTGTCAGCGTGCGCCAGCGGCTGTGCCCGGATGCCATCCCGGGAAGGGTCAACGCCACCATGCGTTTTGTCATCATCGGCCTGTTCCCGGCGGGTGCCGTCGTCGGCAGCGCGCTCGGCGAGGCGATCGGTCTGCGAGCCACGGTGTGGTCCCGCTCGGTCTGGTGGCGCCCTCCGCGGTTCCGTTGCTGGCGGTGCTCCGGCGCCGCCGGGACGTCGATGCCCTTCCCGCCTGGCACCTGCCGGACCGGTGAGCCGATATGCCGTCGTGACGGATGCCCGACCGCACGCGAATTCGGCGCTGCCCGAGCGTACCGACGGCATTCGCCTGCTGCACCAGCACATTCGGGCCGAGTGCCACGGGACGCACAGCCGCACCCGACGGGGAGCCAACGGCCGTCGCGATCCGTTCGGAGCGCACGCATATAGTTCAGGTGGCGAGCGTATCGTCACAGCCCGGCCGGGGGGCCGAGCGCAAAGGAGCGGCAAACCATGCGGCGACGACCACACCACCGCCAGTGGGTCACCCGGTGCATCGCACTGGCCATGGCAGCGCTGCTGACGTCGGCGTGCACGTCACAGCCCCCGGTCATCGTCACCACGACCCTCACTCCCGGCCAGACGGTCGTGACGGCACCGTCGGTGTCGACGCCGTCGGGCTCCTCTGAGGGCGACGCCGAGGGCGATTCCTCGACCGCGTCGGCATCGACGACCGGGACGGCGAC
>JBIQML010000595.1:0-3233 GCA_044463405.1 Nakamurella lactea
CCTTCACCCGCAGGCGGGATCTTCAACTCGCCGTGGCCTTCGCGCTGGCGTCGGCGGTGACGTTCATCTTCTTCTCGCGCGTCCTGCACTTGTCCGCGACTGCCATCGGCCTGGTGCTGGCGGCCGGGGCGGTGACGGTGATGGCAGGGGCCGCACTGACACCGAGGCTCGCCCGACGTGTCGGGTCGGCGCGCATCATCTGGCTCTCGCTGGCCGTCACCGGCCCGATCGGGCTGCTGAGCCCTCTCGCGCAGCCCGGGCCACTGGTCGTGCTGGTAGTCATCGGGACCGCCGTCGGGGAGTTCGGCCAGATCCTCTATGCCATCAGTAACGTCAGTCTGCGTCAGCAACTGTGCCCCGACGCCATCCTCGGCCGCGTCAACGCCACCATGCGCTTCCTGATCATGGGCCTGTTCCCGTTGGGCGCGGTGGTCGGTGGGGCGCTGGGCGAGACGGTCGGCTTACGGGCCACGCTGTGGATCTCGTTCGGACTGATCGCGGCCTCCGCCGCGCCAGTGTATCTGGCGCTGCGTCACACGCGCGACGTCGAGAACCTGGCACCATGGCGGGCGCCGAACTGAGCCCCTCGGTGTGACGCGCTAGCAGCCTGGTTCACCGCGGCACCGCCGGAACAGCCCAAGTTGGCCCGGCGCTCCACGCCATGTCCACCACGCCGCTACCCAGTAACTACCCGTGTCGGGTGCTGATCCTGAACTGGTGACTCTGCGATCTTGATGGTGATGGCGTCTCGGCCAGTCAACGGCACAGTTGGCCGCTTGCGGGCCGACCGCCCGATATTCCGCAGACCCGGTCCACGGCGGCGGTCTACTCCGGCGACGGGCTGTCGGGCTCGGACCGCTCTCCGGTGGGCTCGGCTGCCGGCGCCAGCCTGACACCGGCAGCCTGCGTCGAACGCGAGCCCGTCGTCGCCTGCGCGCCGGGTGAGTGCCACATCGTGGACGCCCGCTCACCTCGGTTGACCATCGGCGACTGATGACTTGGCGATTTTGACGGGCACGGCGCCGCGAGCCGAGCAGATGTCGCCGCTCATCGTTCGTCAATCGGACGCCTGCTGACCGGCATCGCCTGGTGCGTAAGTGTGTCCGCGATGCCGTTCCGCTTTCGGTCTTACGCGACGGGGCGTCGGCTTGACTGTGATTAACATACCGCGTATACATACGCAGTATGTCGATCAGGTTCGGGTTGCTGGCGCTGCTGTCCGAGGGTGACGCGTACGGCTACGTGCTCCGCTCGCGGTTCGAGGAGCTCACGGGCGGGGTGTGGCCGCTGAATATCGGGCAGGTCTACACGACGCTGTCCCGGTTGGAGCGCGACGGACTGGTGACCGATGCAGGCACCGACGACGACGGCCGGGTGATGTATGCGCTGACCGAGGCCGGCCGGTCGGAGCTGGCCGGGTGGTGGTCGGTTCCGGTGGCACGGGAGGACCGGCCGCGGGACGAGCTGGCGATCAAGATCGCGTTGGCGGTGACGACGCCGGGGGTGGACGCCGCGTCGGTGTTGCAGACGCAGCGGGCGGCGACGATGCGGTCGTTGCAGGACCTGACCCGCCTCAAGCGGCACGGAAGCGACGACGCGGCGCCCACGGAGGACTTGTCGTGGCGGTTGGTGTTGGAGTCGATGGTGTTCGCGGCGGAGGCGGAGATCCGCTGGCTGGATCACTGCGAGACGGCGCTGCTCCGCGCGAACGCCGGTCCGGTTCCTGCCGGTACGAAAGCGGTTGCGTCCTCGCCGATCGCACCGGAGCGTGACCCGGCACCGGCCGTTAAGCGGAGTTCGCCGTCGCGTGGGCGGGTGCGCTCGTGACGGCGGGTCGGGTGATGTCCGATCCGGGTGCGGCGCCGACACCGAGCGAGGCCGCGAAGCGGCTCCGGGTGCTGGTGCTGGCCGGGGTGGGCCGGGTGCACGGAAGGGGCCCGGCGGCGGTGACGGCGCTGGACGGGGTGGACCTGGCGGTGCGGGCCGGCGAGTTCGTGGCGGTGATGGGCCCGTCCGGGTCGGGCAAGTCCACGTTGCTGCACCTGGCCGGCGGGCTGGACGCGCCGACGTCGGGAATCGTGACGGTCGAGGGGCAGGACTTGGGCGCCATGGGTGTGGCGGATCGGGCGGCGCTGCGGCGTCGGCACATCGGCTACGTGTTCCAGGACTTCAACCTGATCCCGACGTTGACCGCGGCCGAGAACGTGGCGCTGCCCAGGGAACTCGACGGCGCCCGCAGGGGCCGCGCACGGATGGAAGCGTTGGCCGCGCTGCGGGAAATCGACCTGGCCGAAGTGGCGGACCGGTTCCCCGATGCCCTCTCGGGTGGGCAGCAGCAGCGCGTGGCGATCGCTCGGGCGCTGATCAGGGACCGCCAGCTGGTGCTGGCCGATGAGCCGACCGGCGCGTTGGACTCGGCGACCGGGGAGTCGGTGATGGCGGTGCTGCGGGCCCGGGCCGATGCGGGGGCGGCGGTGGTGTTGGTGACGCACGAGGCGCGGCACGCTGCGTGGGCGGATCGGGTGGTGTTCCTACGCGACGGACACCTTGTGGACACCGCGGGGGCCGACAGCGCGGACGATCTGCTGGTGTCGCAGTGACGCGCATCAGTGGTGTCCGGTCAACCTCGAGGCGTCGCTCTTGCAGTGCCTGGTTTGCGGGGCGGCGGTGAGCGCGCTCGTCGTCGCGGTACGGATCGCGCGGCGGGACGCGCTGCGAAACCGCGCCCGGTCGCTGCTGATCGTGGTGTTGATCGCGTTGCCGGTGATGGCCGGGGTCGCACTGGATGTATTGGCGCGGTCGGGTTCGCCGAGCCGCGCCCAGCAGGTGCACAGCGAGCTGGCCGGTGCGGACGCCTGGGTCACAGCCTCGCGGGCGGGCGGATCGATCGCACAGGGCTCCGCGGACGCCACCCTCGAACCCGTGACCAGTTCTCCTGACGGGACACCGCTTCCCGTGAGGCCGGCCAGTGACGTTTTTCCACTACTACCGGCCGGCTCGCAGATCACCTTGTGGCAGCAGGCTTCTGTCCCGCTGCGGGGGTCCGACGGCCGCTACCGCAGCGTGACCGCGGACCTGCTGGACATCACCTCCCCAGCAGCTGGAGACCGCTACCGGGTCACCGAGGGCGTCGCGCCAACGGATGCGGATCAGGTGGCGCTGACCGCGGGCCTGGCCGCAGAGCTGGGCCTGCGTCTCGGCGACACCGTCACCGCCGGCGCACCGGCCAAGCA
>JBIQML010000596.1:0-3228 GCA_044463405.1 Nakamurella lactea
CACCGGGCACCGGAAGGTGCTGCCCTCAGATCTCGAGGACGCCGCTCACGGCTTCACGCGGCGGCGGGGCGAGGCGGGCCCCCAGCCACTCGGCGAGCCGCCAACCGACCAGATCCAGATCGACCGGCTCCGGCCGTCCCAACTCGTCGAACAGCGGCAGCCGGCGCTCCAGCCGGATTCCCGGCCAGCCGGAATGCCGGAAACTCACCAGTACGGCGGTGTCGGGCCAAGTGCCCACCAGGCCCACCGGTACATCGGAGCTGCCGTCGGACGGGTTCTCGAGCCCTGCGTACGGGGCGGCGGACAACACGACCGCGGCGACCCGATCGCGTTCACGCCGCGCGTGCGCATCCGCGTCCGCGGGCCTCGCCGCGAGCGGCCAGCCCAGTCCGTTGATGTCCATCACGGACGCGCCGATCACGGTGCGCACGTCACCGGTCGCACCGTCGATGCGCAGTAGTTCGGACGGGTAGTCCAGTGGTGGCGCGGTGCGTCGCTGGATCGACAGCCACAGCGCCGCGCCGTCGTTCACCGCGGCGATCACCTGACCGGCACCCAGGTCGAGGCGGCGGCGCACCGCCCTGGTCTGGATGTCCCGGCCGGTTGCCCGGATGTGCCGGCCCCAGAGTCCTTCATCGCGCGGTGGCCGCCAGCCCCATCGCCACTCCACTTCGGCGACCTTCTCCCGCCATCGGCCGGCCTGCTGGTACCAAGGGTCGCGCCAGCCGACTCCGCCGGTTGTGCGATCGTCGAACGGCAACTCAGGCATCCGGGCCGCGTGGTCGCGCTGCGTGAGTCGATGCACGGACGCACCGTCCTCGGGCAGCCGGAGCCACACGCTGCGGTAGGTCATGCGCCAGCGCGGGATACGGTCCGGAATGACGATGTCCGGATCCCGCTCAACCTGCAGCGCCAGGTCGTCCCTGCGGACCGATGGCGCGACCGCCACCTGGAGGTACGCGGCGCCACCGGACAGGCCGGCCCACTCGGCCCGGCCGTCCACCGGCACGGCCCGCGGCTCGCCCCCGATCGTGGTGAAGCAGAGGACGCTGCAGCGCATCTCGCCGCGTGGCGGCGCATCCGGACGGGTCGACATATCGGGCTCTTCATGTGCAAGCGGGATGCTCCATGCGCCGGACGGGCTTGCCAACAGCCGGCGGGACGCGCCGCCCGCCCCGTGCTCGGGGCCAGACCAGATCGCGCCGACGTCGGCCCCGAAGGCGACCCCGGCCGGACCGAGCCGGATCAGCAGATCTCCGGGCACGGCCTGCAACCACACACCCCGTCCATCACCGGCCACCAGCTTTGCCGGGTAGGGCTCGACCTCCGACCAGACCAGCATGTGTCGCACGGCGCCCGATGCCCGGTCCAGCACCGCGGCCACCGGATGGAACTCGTCGAACGCCCAGATCTCATCCCGCACCGGCACCAGTTCCCGCGGACGCAGGTATCGCCGGGCGGTCACGACGTGGGGCGAGACCCCTCTCGCCGGGGCTTGGTGATCACGACGCCACGGTAACACCGGCACCCTCAGCGCGTCAGGCGCTCGGACGGCGCCGCCGGATAGGCTTCCCCTGGTGAGTGCTGTGCCGGTGGTCGCTGAGGATCCGGCGAGCCGTCGGCAGAAGATCGCGGTCGCCGTGGTGTTCGTCGCGGCGATGTTCATCAACATCCTGGACGCCACCGTCGTGAACGTGGCGCTGCCCACCATCGCCCGCGACTTCGGCGTGCCGGTGGACCACACCGCCACCATCAACATCGGATTCCTGGTCGCCGTGGCCGTGGCGATCCCGGTGTCCGGCTGGTTGGGTGATCGGCTGGGCGCCCGCGAGGTCTTCGTCACCGCCGTGGCGCTGTTCGCCGCGTCGTCGGCGGCGTGCGGGCTGGCCGGATCGCTGCAGCAACTGGTGATCTTCCGGGTGGTGCAGGGCGCGGCCGGCGGCCTGATGACCCCGGTCGGCATGGCCATGCTGTACCGGACGTTCCCGCCGAACCAGCGGATCCGGTTGGGCCGGATCACCAACATTCCGATCGCATTCGCGCCGGCGCTCGGCCCGGTGGTCGGCGGGCTGCTGACCGAGCACGTCGGCTGGCGGTGGATCTTCGGCATCAACGTGCCGATCGGGATCCTCGCCGTGCTGTTCACCGTGCTGGCGGTGCATCCGCTGCCCCGCACCACCGGAAACCGGCTGGACGTACCGGGTTTCCTGCTGGCCGGGGCGGGATTCGCCGGGCTGATGTACGCGCTGTCCGAGGGTCCCGCGCAGGGCTGGGGCACCGCGGGGATCCTGATACCGGGACTGGTCGGGGTGGCGATGCTGGGCGTGCTCGTCCCGGTGGAGCTGCGGACACCCCGCCCGATGCTGCAACTACGGCTGTTCGCGCTGCGGCTGTTCCGCTCCGCGAACCTGATCACCATGGCGTCCTCTGCGGGCTTCATCGGGGCGCTGTTCGCCTACCCGCTGATGCTGCAGAGCGCCCTTGGCCATTCTCCGCTGACGGCCGGCCTGCTGACCTTCCCGGAGGCGATCGGGGTGATGGTGGGCACCCAGATCGCCGCGCGGCTCTACTCCAGGGTCGGCCCGCGGGGCCTGATCGCGGCGGGCCAGGCGGTGGTGGCCGGCATGCTGTGCTGCATCGCGCTGCTGGTGCACGAGCAGACCCCGGCGATCGTCCCGGTGGTGCTCATGTTCGTGATGGGCATGGGCCAGTCGCACACCTTCATGCCGACGCAGGCGGCGGCGTTCGACACGGTGCCAAGGGTGCGCACCGGCGAGGGCACGTCGCTGTACAACGCGTGCCGGCAGGCGGGTTCGGCGATCGGCGTCGCGCTGGCCGCCACGGTGATCGCCGCCGTCGGGCTGCCCGCGGCGGCGGCCGGTGCGGCCGATCTGGCGCCGTTCCGGGTGGCGCTGCTGGCGTGCGCCGCGTGCAACGTGCTGGCGTGCCTGATCGCGGCACTGACCGTGCACAACGAGGACGCCGCGCCCAGCAGGGGTCTGGCTCCCCGGGTGGACTGAACCGACGGGGGGCGTTGACCGCCGGCCAACCCGTGGATCCGGTGCGGAATTGACCGGTAGGCGGACATTTCCGCACCAGATCCAGATGGCCGCGGGCGCGCCGGGTGCCGGGCCGCACGTCGCTCCGCCAGGTGTCGGGCCGCACGTCGCCGCGGGCGCGCCAGGTGCCGGGCCGCACCGATTCAGGTCACCGGCAGGTACCGGTCCC